>JALOTV010000115.1 GCA_025457685.1 Opitutaceae bacterium | reverse complement strand
GGGCGCGGCAAGCGGGGTTTTGGCCGGGGCGCGGCGGCGCGAAGGCCGGAGCTTGCGGCGGAGGCGCGGCGCGGATGGGTTCAGGGTTTTGCCGTCATGCCGTCCCCCCGCGAACTCCCGATCTATGAACTGGAAAAGCCGTTGGTGGCGGCGCTGAGGAGCCGGGGCCGGGTGGTGGTGCAGGCGCCGACCGGATCGGGCAAATCGACCCAGATTCCGCAGATGCTGCGCAGTCATGGTTTTTTGGATACGGGCGAGGTCGTGGTGTTGCAGCCGCGTCGTCTGGCGGCGCGCATGCTGGCCAAGCGGGTGGCGGAGGAGGTAGGGTGCGAGCTGGGCGACGAGGTGGGTTACCAAATCCGGCTGGAGGCGCGGGTGTCGGCCCGCACGCGGGTGCGTTTCGTGACCGAGGGTATTTTGCTGCGGCAGATGTCGTTCGACGCGCGGCTGAAAGGGGTAGCGGCGCTGGTGTTCGACGAATTCCACGAGCGTCATCTCTACGGCGACATCTCGCTGGCTCGGGCCCTGCAGATCCAGGCGACGACGCGTCCCGACCTGAAGATCGTCGTGATGTCCGCGACCCTGGACGCGCAGGGACTGGCGGAGTATCTCGCGCCCTGCGAGATCCTGACCTCGGAGGGCCGGAGCTTTCCGGTGGCGATCGAGTATCTGCCCAAGACGGTGAATTTCGAGAGCGAGCCGGTGTGGGAGGTGGCGGCGCGGGAGTGCGCGCGGGTGGCTGGACAGGGCGAGGGGGATTTTTTGATCTTCATGCCCGGCGCCTACGAGATCGGCCGCACGGTGCAGGCCCTGGCGGGCCGGCGCGAGCTGAACGGCTGCGTGGTGCTGCCCCTGCACGGCGAACTCCCGCCCGAGGCGCAGGACCGGGCGGTGGCGCGCACACGGGAGCGCAAGATTATCGTGTCCACCAACGTGGCGGAGACCTCGCTGACCATCGACGGCGTGACGATCGTGATCGACGCCGGTCTGGCGCGGCAGGCGAAATTCGATCCGCACCGCGGGATCAACACCCTTCTGGTGGAGAAAATCTCGCGTGCCAGCGCGGACCAACGCGCGGGCCGCGCCGGTCGCACCGCGCCCGGGCGCTGCGTGCGACTCTGGACGGAGCGCGAGCACGCGCAGCGCGCGGCGCAGGAGTTGGCCGAAGTGCGGCGGCTCGATCTGGCGGAGGTGGTCTTGACCCTCAAGGCGAGTGGGATCGACGACGTGGCGGGCTTTCCCTGGCTGGAAAAACCCGACCCGAAGGCGCTCGCGCGCGCGGAAATGTTGTTGGCGGATCTGGGGGCCCTGGCGGTGCGGACGGGGGCAAAAGGTCCGGCGACGATCACCGAGGTGGGGCGGCGCATGCTGCGTTTCCCGGTGCATCCGCGCTATGCGCGCATGTTGCTCGAGGCCGAGACGCGCGGCTGCGTGCGCGCGGTGGCGCTGATGGCGGCGCTGACGCAAGGGCGCAGCTTTTTGCAACGCGGCCTGCCGCGGGCGGTGGACGACGCGCGCGACGAGGTGCTGGGCGAGGAGAAGGAGAGCGATTTTTTTCTGCTCATGCGCGCCTGGAAACACGCGGACGAGGCCCGCTACGATGTGGAGACCTGCCGCCGCCTGGGCATCCATGCGCAGGGCGCGCGCGCGGTGGGGCCGCTCTTTGCCTCGTTTCTGGATATTGCGGAAAAGGAAGGGCTCGACGTATCCGAACGCGCGCCGGACGGGGCGGAGGTGAGGAAGTGCGTGCTGGCGGGCTTTTCCGACCAGGTGGCCAAGCGACTGGATACTGGCACGCTGCGCTGCGAACTGGTGCACGGACGGCGCGGGTTTCTGGCGCGGGAAAGCGCGATCCAGAAAGCTCCGCTGCTGGTGGTGGCGGAAGTGAGCGAAATCGGTCGCGGCGACGGCGAAGTGAGCACCTTGCTGTCCCTTGCGACGGCGGTCGACGAAGCGTGGCTGAAGGAGCTGTTTCCAGCGGATTATCTGGATGCCCGCGGCGTGGTCTATGACCCGCAGATGAAACGCGTCATCACGCGGCGGGAGCGGCGTTTTCGCGACCTCGTGCTGGAAGCGAAGGTGAGCGGGGAGGATGCGCCGTTGAGCGACGCGGCCGCGCTCCTGACCAAGGAAGTGGTCGAGGGCCGGATAAAAATCGAGGCGTGGGACGAGAGCGTGGAGCAGTGGATCCTGCGCGTGAACCGGCTGGCGGAGTGGTTCCCTGAGCTGGAGGTGAGTCCGCTGACCGACGCGGACCGGGCGACGCTGATCGAGCAGATTTGCTACGGCGAACTCGGGGCGCGCGCGGTGATGAACAAAGACAAGTCCGAGGTGATGGCCGTGCTGCGCGACTGGTTGACGGCGGAGCAGCTGGCGGTGCTGGACGAGTATCTGCCGGAGAAACTCACGATGTCCAACGGCCGGAAGGCGAAGATCGAGTATGCGAAGGACGGACCTCCGGTATTGAGCGCGCGGATACAGGAACTCTACGGCATCGAGGGGCGGTTCACGCTCGGCCACGGCCGCGTGCCGGTGAAGATCCACGTGCTGGCGCCAAACTACCGGCCCATCCAGGTGACGGATGATCTGACCAGTTTCTGGCGCGACATGTATCCGACGGTGAAGGCGGAGCTGAGCCGCCGCTATCCCCGCCACGAGTGGCGGTAAGGTGCCTAACGGGTCGCGTGGCGTTGCTCCCCGCTAAGGGGTGGAAATAAGCACGGCGCGGACGGTGCCGTCGGCGTTTAGCGTTTCGAGGCGCAAGACCTGCAGGTGGGCGGCCTGGCTGGCGAGAAGGGTGGCCAGGGCGGCGTGGTCGTGGTGCGTCTCTGTGACAGTCTGGCTAAACTGGCGGTAGGTGACGCGGTAGGCGCGCTCGGACTCGTCGAGGCGGCGGAGGGCGTCGGGCGGCGAAGGCGCGGCGGAGGGTTTTTTGCCTGCGCTGGCGGAGGATTTTTTCTTGGCGCGAAAATCGGAGGGCAGGCGGGGGCGCACAAACGGGAAGGGCTCGCCCAGCAGGCGCGCGGCCTCGGTCTCCGCCGCGTGGATACGCAGGAAGAGCTCCTCGCGCTGGAGGAGGAGTTCGTTGACGCGGATCTGCTGGTCGCGCTGCAAGACGACGTAGTTTACCTCAGGCGTTTGGCTCGGAGGCGGCCTCGTCGGTCTCGGGCTCATCCTCGTCGGGCGCGGAATCGAGCTCGGGATCGGGCTGGGCGGCGCGGGCTTTTTTGGCGGGGGCCGCGCCGGCGGCGCGGGTGAGCGAGTCGGCCTTGGCATCGATGCCGGCGACGGGCAGGGGCGGGGCGGGGAAGGGGAACACGCCCGGTTCGCCGATGACCTCCTCGACCTGGGTTTCGAGGGCGGCGATGCGCTCGTAGGCGGCCTGGCGTTCGGCGATGAGTTCGTCGATGCGCACGCGGGCTTCGAGCGCCTGGCGCAAGGTGTCGGCGTCGGCGCCGAGAACGAGGTCGCGGAAGGTCAGGGAAGGAACGGAGGATTTCTTGGCCATCGTGAGAAAGGGAGGGAGGATTCAGGGAGGGCTGTTTCGCTTAGCGGAAGAGCCGGGAAAGTTTGGAGAGGAGGTTGGCGGAGCGCGGCGCGGAGGTGGGAGCGGAGTTGGAAGAAACCGCCCGCGGATCTTCGGCTGCGAGGGAAGTCTGCGCAGGCAAACGCGCGGGCGCGCCGGAGGCGAGCGTGGGCATGAGCGAAGTGTCCGCGCGGGGTTTGCGCGTGGCAGAACGCTCGGCCTGGGCGAGGCGGGCGGCCTCGGCGACATCGGGCGCGGGGTCGTGCAGGGCGTCGGCAAGCAGTTCGTCGGCCGCGTTGGGGTGGCGCACGGCGGCGAGGCGCACGCGCGGCACGGGATCGCGGACGAAGTCGTAGAGATCGGCGCGACGCCAAGCGTGGCCGCGCACGCCGAGGGCGCGCACGGCGGGCAGGCGGTCGGCGACGAATTTGCGGGCGCTCTCGGCGTCGAGGCCGGAGAGCGGGCGGTCCTGAACCGCCCAGTGGCGGCGGAAGACGGGGCTGTGCACAACGAGCACGGAGGCGAGCTCGGGATCGAGCGATTCGCGATAGGCGAGGGCGGCGAGCACGGCGGGGCGGCGGGTGGCGGCGATGCCCTGCGTTAGCTCCTCGGAGATGGCGGGGTTGGCGGCGAGGGCCAGGCAGGCGGGTTCGTCGGCGAGATCGACGAAATAGGCTGCGATACCGGGATCGAGGCGCGGGTGGGCGGCGAGGGCGGCGCGCACGGAGGCGTCGGCATCCTGGGCGAGAAGGCGCTGGAGCGGCCGCGGCAGATCGGGGCGACCGGCGACCCAGCGGCGCTCCTCGGCGTCGCCGGCGGTGGCGAAGTGGAGCAGACTGGCGAGGTCGGGCTCGGCGCGCTCGCGCGCGGCGCGGCGGACGGAGGCGTGAACCGAGAGGTGCAGGAGCCGCTCGGCGGCCTCGGGGAGTTGGCGGCGGCGGAGCAAGGCGAGTTGCACGTCCTCCTCGTCGGTGGCGGCCCAACCGATCACGGTCTCGTCGTCGGCGGAGGCGGTGGCGACGGTGTGGAGGCGCACGACGGCGCTGTCGTCGATGGCGAGGACGAGGGCGGCAGGCGAGGCGAGGGCGGACTGGCCGGCGAGCGCGAGCCGCACGGAGGGATCGGAGTCGGCGGCGAGGCGGGCTTGCTGGGGGAGGCGCAGGCCGGGGTTGCCGGCGAGGGCGCGGCGCACGGCGGGAGCGGGATCGTCGGTGAGGGTGGTGAGTTCGCGCGGGGGCAGTTGCGGGTGCTGGGCGGCCTGGGCGCGGACCTCGATGGCGGGGTGGGCGGCCAGCTCGATGAGGAGGTGGGGAGGGGTGCGCGGATTGGTGGCGAGGTGGGCGAGCAGCTCCTCGGTCGGCGCGTCGGCGGCGAGCGTCTCGAGCAGATGGCTCGGGGCGAGCGGGTAGGCGGCGACGAAGAGGCGGGCCTCCGGGGCCTCGGCCTCGGGCAGGGCGGCGAGGGCCTGGAGCAAGGTGGAGGGCAGGGGAGGTTTGCGCAGCGCCTGGGCGGCACGCCGCACGCCGTCGCGCCGGACGAGGGCGAGAACGGAGTCGGGCGTGTGGGAGGAAGCTGGAGCAGAGGCAGACATTTTTAAACCGCGAATGGGCGCGAAGAGACGCGAATAAAGGGCGTGGGGAGGGCGGATGGGCGGGTGTTAATCAATCCAAGTGCAGGTCGCCGGGCTGGACGTAGATCTCGCGGGGATTGTTGCCGACGGCGGGGCCGATAAAGCGCCGGCGCTCCATCTCGTCGATCAGGCTGGCGGCGCGGTTGTAGCCGATGCGGAGGCGGCGCTGGAGATAACTGGTGCTGGCGCGGCCGTTGGCGGCGAGGACCTCGAGGGCCTGTTTCATCATGGGATCGAGGCCGGCGTGCGTCTCGCTGTCGCCCATCACGTCCTCGCCACCGCCGGGGGCGTCGGCCGGATCGAGCTCGACGCGGTAGCGCGGGGCGAGCTGGGACTTGAGCGAGGCGACGATCTGCTCGACCTCGGCGTCGTCCACGAAGGGGGCCTGAAGGCGCTGCAGACGGCCGAGGCCGGGCGGGCTGTAGAGCATGTCGCCGCGCCCTTGCAGGGCCTCGGCGCCCTTGCCGTCGAGGATGGTGCGGCTGTCGATCTGGGAGCTGACCTGAAAGGCGATGCGGGTGGGGAAGTTGGCCTTGATGACGCCGGTGATGACGTTCACCGACGGGCGCTGGGTGGCGAGGATGGTGTGGATGCCGACGGCGCGCGCCATCTGGGCGAGGCGGGCGATGGGCGTCTCGACCTCCTGCGCGGCGGTCATCATGAGGTCGGCCAGCTCGTCGATGATGAGCACGATGAACGGCAGCTTGGCGTAGCCCTCGGTGGCGGCTCGGGCGTTGTAGCCGGCGAGGTTGCGCACGTTTTTCTCGGCGAGGATCTCGTAACGGCGCTCCATCTCGCGAACGAGCCACTTGAGGGCCTGGCAGGCCTGCTTGGGATCTGTGACGACCGGGTTGATGAGGTGAGGCAGATCGCGGTAGATGGCGAACTCGACGATCTTGGGGTCGATAAGCACGAGCTCCAACTCGTCGGGGCGGAAGCGGTAGAGCAGCGAGAGGATGACGTTGCTGATGCAGACGGATTTGCCGGAGCCGGTGGCACCGGCGATGAGGGCGTGGGGGGCCTTGGCGAGATCGCAGATGACGTGGCGGCCGGTGATGTCCACGCCGAGCACGATGGGCAGATCGGCGGTGGAGTCGCGCCACGCGGCGGACTCGAAGGCGCCGCGCAGGGCGAGTGGCACGGAGTGGCGATTGGGCGTCTCGACGCCGACAAAGCTCTCGCCTGGAATGGGAGCCTGGATGCGCACGGCGTTGGCGGAGAGCGCGAGGGCGAGGTTTTTCTCCAACGCGGCGATGGACTCCACGCGCACTCCAAAGCCGGGTTTGACGCGGAACTGGGTGACGCGCGGACCGACGATGGAGTCGTAAACAAAGGCATCCACCGCGAAGCTATCCAGCGTGGTCTGGAGGATCTGTTTGTTGGCGGCGACCTCGTCGGGCGGGACTAGTTGCTGCTCGTCCGACGTGGCAGGGCGCAGCAGGTCGAGGGAGGGCAGCCGGTAACCGGCGACATCCTCGGCGGTGAAGGGCTCGGGCGGGGGAGGCGGGGGAGCGGCGGTGGAGGACGAGTCTGAGGCCGATGAACCGTCGGCGTTTCCGGGGGTGTCGGCGTTTCCGCCGATGGCGGCGATGTCGGCCTGACGGTCGCGGGTGTTTTTTCGCAGCTCTTCGAGATGATCGAGTGCGTCCTCGAGACGATCGCGATGGCGGGCCTGGAGGGTGGAGCGTTCCTCGCGGCGGGCGGCGAGTTCCTCGTGCCAGGCGGCGAGTTGCTGGTGGTCGGCGGCCAGCGCGGCGTCGGCCGCGGAATCCACGGAGGCGGAGACCGGAGCGGGGCGTTGGGCGGATGACGGCGAGACCGACATGGGGCGAGCAGGACAGGAGGCGACCGCGAACGATGCAACCCCGCGGACGGACTTTTTTGCACGGCTGAATCTGGACAAAACCGCTCGCCGTCGCGCGCCTCGGGCAAAAGAGGTGGCGGCCGGCGGGATGAGGCGGCTAGGGCTGGGAGGCCATGACTATCGCTGATCTTGCCAAGATTCCGGGTGGGACCTTTCCCGCGCAACGTTGGGGCCGCGGCCTCGTGGGCCAGGCCACCCAGCCAATCCAAGCCAAGGGTTTTTCCATGGGCTTCTCCGTGCTCGCCCCGCGAGGCGGCCAGGTGCCCTGGCACAACCAGGAGCAAGAAGAGGTTTACTTCATCGTGCAGGGCGAAGGGGAAATCTGCGTGGACAACGAGCGCTCGCCCATCAAGGCGGGCCAGGCGGTGTATATGCCGCCGGGCAAGTTTCACCAGCTGACGAATACCGGGGACGAGCCGATGCACATGGTCTATGTGTATTGCCCGGGCGGCGACGTGGCGCACTGGCGTCAGGAGCTCAACGGCACCCTGCCCGTCGCGGGCACGGGCGACATTCCCCCGCTGCCCGAAGGCGCGCAGCCCCAGTGGACGGCGACCACGCCCAAGCCGCTCGGGAACTAACCCCTCATCACCGAAGCACGTCCCGGCGTTCGCGGAGCGCCGAGACACCGGCAGGGAAACGGCTTGCCTGCGCGTGAGACTGCACGAAGCTGCCAATCTCACGCGCGTCCGCACGGACGCATTCGCACCCTTACCTCCGCTTCACCACCCACGCCGGCCCAACGCCTGCTTTGTCATACGCATGGACGAGACGACTCCCCCGCAAACGCCCGCCTCCGAGGCCGGGCTCAACAAGCTAGACCTGTCCCAACTTCAGGGCTTCAGCTTCGGCACTTCCTGGGTGCAGGAAAAGGGCGGAGCCCCCGGCGGCGGCGCGCCCCGTGGAGACAGGGAGCGTCGGGACGACAGGCCTCGCCGTGAAGGCGGCGGAGCGGGTGATCCCGCCCAGCGTCGCGACCGTCGCGACTTTAAGCGTCCGGCGGCGGCACCTTCACAAGAGGCCGATAGCCGTCCGCAGGCCGGCGGTGATCGTCCGGCGCGCCGCGAAGGCGGTCCGGCGGGAGGTCCGGGCGCGGGTCGTGGAGGCCAAGGTGGCAGCGAGCGTCCGCGTTTCGAGCGCCGCGAAGGTGGCGCGCCCCGGGGCGAATTCCGCGGTCCGCCGCGCGAGACGGGACCCTACATCAGCCCGTTTTTCTCGGTCACCTTCTATCCCGAGGACGGCAGCTTCAAGATTCTGGCGGATGCGATCCGCAAATCGTGCCGCACCTTCGAGCTGTTCTACATCGCCAAATCGGTGGTGGAGAAAAACGAGCGTTTCGTGGCGGTGGTGCAACGTATCCAGCCCGGAGCGCGCGGCGCGCAGGGCGGCGATCAGGCGCCCGCATCAAACGTGCCGGGCGTGAAGCCTGCGCCCTTCTACATCTCGGTGCCGGACGGCGTGCCTTTTGACACGGAAGACGCGGCGATCTCGCACGTCATGGAGAAGCACCTCGGCAACTTTTTTGATACCGCCGAAGTCGAAGTCGAGGCCCCCAAAGGCAACTTTCAGGTCGTGAACCGCTGCACGATCACCGGGACCCTGCTGGCTCCGCCCAACTACCATCTCTACAACTCTATAGTCGCCCAGCACCACGCCGCGCATGTGCGCATGCCGCTGGAGGCCTATAAGGCGAAAATCGAGACGGTGCGCGACCCCGAGCTGGTGGCGCAGTGGCTGGAGAAAATGAAGAAGGCCATCCGCTACACGGTGAAGCCCGCCCCGGTGAAAGCCCCGAAAGGCGCGGCCGCCGCGCC
>JALOTV010000114.1 GCA_025457685.1 Opitutaceae bacterium | reverse complement strand
TCGCCTCGGACGCCGACGGCGACAAGGTGACCGTCGAGTGGCGCGTCGTGGCCGAGAGCACCGACCGCCGGGTGGGCGGCGACCGCGAGGCCGCCCCGCCGGAGTTTCCCGAGTGCATCGTCGAGGCGGACGAGCGTGGCGCGCTGCTTCGCGCTCCTCAAAAACGCGGCGGCTACCGCGTCTTCTGCATCGTCCGCGACGGCAAGGGCGGTGCCAGCGCCGACAATTTCCCCTTCTTCGTGAAATAAGAGATGAGCCTCCAGCACACGCCGGAGGCTCGCCTTACTTAGATTCCAGAAGTCGGCCCACCGAGTGCAGCAGCGTGGTGAGCTCAAACGGCTTGGCCAGAAACGCCGCCGGTTGGAGCAGTTGCAGCGCCCCGGGATCCACCACCTGAGTATAGCCGGAGATGAGCAGCACGGGCACGGGATTGCCCGCCGCGCGCAAGGTCTGCAGAAGCTCCAGACCGGTCATCTCGGGCATGGTTTGATCCGTCACGATGAGGTCAAACGCGTGCGGATCATTGAGGAGCTGGTTCAGGCATTCGCGCGCGGCCGTGATGGCCACCGCATCGAAGCCCTGCGAGGAAAGCGCCATCGCGTTCAGCTGCGCGATGCTGGCATCGTCGTCCACCGCCGCCACGCGACGCACCGCGTTCTTCGGCCGGTCCGGCGTCGCGTTCTTCGAAGCGGACTGCTCCGCGCTCGCCGTCTGCACCCCCTTCACGAGAGGCAGGTAGATGTGAAACCTGGTCCCGTGCCCGATCGCCGATTGCACCGCCACGCCCCCGCCATGACCGAGCACCGTGCTGTGCACGATCGCGAGTCCCAGCCCCGTGCCCTCGCCGGGGCCCTTGGTGGTGAAAAAAGGCTCGAACATGCGCTCGATCACGGAGGCGGGCATGCCCGTGCCGGAGTCGCCCACCGTGAGGCGCAACCAGTTGCCCGGCTTTACCTCGCCCGCCAGCGTCTCGACCTGCGACTCGACCTCGCACTGCGTCACCGTAAACTGGATACACCCGTTGCGCGCGCCGATGGCATGCGCGGAGTTGGCGCCCAGGTTGAGCACGACCTGCTGCAGCTGCGTGGGATCGCCCAGCACGAGCGCGCCGGCCGACTCGTCGCTGAACTCCAGCGCGATGGTCGTAGGCACGCTCGCCCGCAGGATCGACACCGCCTCGCTCACCACCGAGCCGAGAACCACCACCTCGTGGTTGGGCGCATGCCTCCGGCTGAAGCCGAGGATGCGCCTGACCAAGGACGCGGCGCGCCGGCCGGCCGTCTCGATCTGGTGCAGGGAAGACCGCGCCGGATGCCCGGCCGGCAGATCCGACTGCGCGATCTCGGCATAGCCGAGAATCGACATCAGGATGTTGTTAAAGTCATGCGCGATGCCGCCCGCCAGGGTGCCCAGCGTTTCCATCTTCTGGGACTGGGCGAGTTGGTGTTCCAGCTTGGCGCGACGCGCCTCCTCCTCCTTCAGCGCGGAGATGTCCTCCTTCACCGCGAGATACTGGATGACGCGCCCGCCGCGATCTTCCACCGGCGAGATGGATACCCGCTCATGCAGAAGCGATCCGTTCTTGCGGCGGTTCACGATCTCGCCGCTCCACGATTGGCCCTTGGTGATGGTGGACCACATCGTCTCGTAAACTTCCGCCGGAGTGATGCCGGATTTCAGCACGCGGGGATTCTTCCCGATCACCTCTTCCGCGGTGTATCCGGTGACCACGGAGAAATGCGGATTCACATACTCGATCTTGCCCGCCGTATCCGTGATCACCACCGACACCTGCGCCTGCTGCACGGCATGGGAGAGACGGGCGACCTCCGCCTCCGCGTTGTGCCGCGTGTCGATATCCTGCGTGGTGCCGACCATGCGGGCGGCCCTTCCCGCATCGTCGCGCTGCACCACCCGCCCCTTTTCCAACACCCATTTCCAATGCCCATCGGCGGCACGGAAACGATGTTCGCACTCCCAGTCCGGCGTGGCGCCGGCGAGGCAGGCGTCCAGCGTTTTGCGCACATAGGCCACATCTTCGGGATGGATGCGCTCCATCCAGGTGTCCACATGTGGCGCGAGCTCGCAAAGATCGTAGCCGAGGATACAAGTTCCGCCCGCATGGGTGTGGAACTCTCCGCTCGAGACTTCCCACTCCCACCAGATCAACCGCGACGAGGTCATCGCGAGGTCGAGCTGGTTCTGCATCGACTTCACCAGGTCGATTCGCGTGAACGTCAGCACCACGCCGTCGATAGCCCGCGAACTTCCCCGCGAGGGCAGGATGCGTTTCAACAACCAGTGCCCGTCGCGCGTGCGCACCTCTCCCTCGCGCGGTTCTCCGGTGGTGAGGACATGACGCACGTCCTCGATCATGCCCGCCTGGTCGGCGAGTTGATAGGCGATGTGCTCGATCGGACGACCGATGTCCTGATCGATGAGCCGGAAGATGTCGCCTATGCTGGCGTTGAACTTCCGGATGCGCAGACGCCGGTCTAGGAACAACACGCCGGCATCGATCGCGCCGAAAAGCAGATCGAGGTCGGAATTCAGCCCGAGCAGCTCCTGGTTTTTGCGCTCAAACTCCGCGTTGACCGTGTAAAGCTCCTCGTTGACCGAGTGCAGCTCCTCGTTGGTGGACTGAAGTTCCTCGTTGGCCGCGAGCATCTCCTCGTTGGCCGCCTGCAACTCCTCGTTGGTGGTCTGCAACTCCTCGACCGTCGCCTGCAGGCTCTCGCGCACCGCGAGCAACTCCTGCTCCAGATCGAAAATCCTCCGCTGATGCGCCCCGGCCGAGGCAAATACCTGCTCTTCGTCACCCGTGGAAGGCACGCTCGGCGGAGTCTCGGCCTGCGTGATGCTCACATGGATAAGCAGGGAACCGCTGCGGTCGGGCGGCAGCGGCTGCACCTCGAGGTTGATGGTCTCCACCGCCCCGCCGCCCACCTCCACCCGCAAACCGCGCGAACGCAGCACCGTCCGGTCCCGGACGGCCTGCGGCACTAAAGTGGACAACGCCAGACGCAGATCACCCGAGGTGCGGGCGAGGATGCTGTCCACCACGCGTCCGGACTGGGGCAACAGATACCTCGCCGCCTCGCCGATGAAATGCACCACCTCGCCCTCGACGGTGATCAGAAATCCCGGCGCCAGATGACTGGCCAGCAGATGATCGTAGGCATGCAGCAATCCACGCGGTAGCCCGGGCGCATTGGCCGCCAGAGGCACGGTGGGCGCGGTGTTGCGGCGGGTCTGCAAGGCGCGCGCGGGACGCAAATCCAGAGGCAGGCGCGAGTCGCGATTCTTGCGGAAAATCTTGTGCCGGCCATCCACCACCTCGAAGTCGGTCGCCAGTCGCCCCAGCCCCTCGCTTTGCCCGAGCAACATGATCGCGTTCAGCCTCAGGCCGTAGTGGAACAAGCCCAGCACCCGCTCCTGCGCCTCGGGCGAAAGATAAATCAGCAGGTTTCGGCAGCTCACCAAGTCGAGCTTGGTAAAAGGCGGATCAGCCAGCAGATTGTGCGGTGCGAAAACCACCCGCGTGCGCAGCTCGGGCGCGACCCGCCAGCGGCCGTCCTTCGTGGCCCGAAAATAGTTCGCCCGCCGCTCCGCGCTCACCCCGGCCATCGCGGTCTCCTCGTAGATTCCCGTTGATGCACGCTCCAGCGAGGTGCGGTGCGCATCGGTGGCAAACACCGTGACTCCACCGATGAATCCCGCGGCGCGCACTTCCTCATCCAGCAGGATGGCCAGCGAATAGGCCTCCTCGCCGGTTGCGCAGCCCGCCACCCAGGCGCGCAACTCGGTGCGGCCGGGCTCGACCATCAACGGCCGCAACACCTGCTCGCGCAGCGCCTCGAAAATCTCCGGATCGCGGAAAAATCCCGTCACCCCGATCAACAAGTCCCGGTAAAGCGTATCCAGTTCCTCGGGACGCGTGCTTAGATGCGCCACGTAGGCCGCCACATCCGCATGCTGCCCGAGGTGCATGCGACGCTCGATCCGCCTCCGCACCGTCGCGATCTTGTATTGGCCGAAATCGAGTCCGGTGGACTTGCGCAGCATCTCCACCACCGGGGCTAGTTCGCCCAGCTCCGCCGAGGTTTCCTCGTCCAGACCGGCGCCATCAGAGACGATATCGGCCAAGGCCTCGCGCGCCGCGGGATCCAGGGCCAGCTTGGCCACGCATCGCGCCAGCTCGCCCGGGGGCAACACATGATCCACCACGCCACGCGCGATCACGCTTCGCGGCATGCCGTCAAATTCCGCCGTGTCCGGATCCTGCGCCAGCACCAGACCGCCCGCCTTGCGCACCGAGGCCGCACCCTCCGTGCCGTCGCTCCCCGTGCCGGAGAGGATCACCGCCACCCCGCGCGCACCGGCATCGGCCGCCAGCGAGTTGAGAAAAACATTGATCGGCAGCTCGCCCGCGCGATCCGGCACCCGATCGCTTAAACGCAGTCTTCCGCCTTCCACCCGCATGAGCTTGCGCGGCGGGATCAGGTAAAGTGTGTCCGGCTCCAGCTCCATGTCGTCCTCGACCCGGCGTATGGTCATGGTTGTCTGTCGCGCCAGCAGATCATCCATCAGGCTGCGAAAATCCGGCGACAGGTGCTGCACCACCACGAAGGACGCGCCGGTGTCGCGCGGCATGTTCTGGAAAAACGCCTCAAGCGCCCGCAGGCCTCCTGCCGATGCGCCTATACCCACGACCAATCCGAACCGCCGCGAACGTTCCGTATTCATCTGATTAATACAGGCTATCCGCTTGTAAAAACTTTGGCAAGACGGGACTCCCCCGACTTCGCTCGTGCCGCGAAGATTTCTACTTAGCCGCCATTACCGCGACGCCAAAGGCCGCCCATGTTCACTCCTCACCGCAAAATCTGCGCGAAAAGGCGTCCGAAGGCCACGATCACGAGCAGTCGTCTAGACATTCGATTGCGGGCTGAGTTGGAGGCGACGGGTGAGGCGCTGGTTTTCCGCCACGGAAACCAAGCCTTGCTGGACCTTGCGCCAGCCTTCCTCACGCAACGAACGCCAGCCTTGGCGACGGGCGAGGTCGCGCAGCGCCACGCTGCTGATCCCGGCCGACAAGCTATCCACCACCTCGTCGGTGATGAGAAACAGTTCGTAGATCGCCACCCGGCCGCGCTCGCCGGTGCCGCGACACTCGGGACATCCCCGCCCGCGCCGCGCGTTTACCGCCTCGGGCGCGATGCCCAGCGCCGCCGCCATTTCGGCGCGCACCTCGGGAGTGATCGAATCGTCCAGTTCAGCACAGCGCTCGCACACGCGGCGGGCCAGGCGCTGGGCCACGCTGCATACCAGCGAGGACCCGATCACCCAGGGCTCCACCCCCATGTCCACCAGGCGGGTGAGCGCACTGAGGCTGTCGTTGGTGTGCAGAGTCGAAAACACGAGGTGACCGGTCTGCGCCGAGCGCATCGCCACCTCCGCGGTCTCCCGGTCGCGGATCTCGCCGATCAGGATGACGTCGGGATCGTGCCGGAGCACGGAGCGCAGTCCCGAGGGAAAATCGAACCCGAGCTCCGCGCGGGTCTGGATCTGGGTAACGCCGTCGAGCTTGTATTCCACCGGATCCTCGATGGTCACGATCTTGCGCCGGCCGTCGCGCGCGCTGGCCAGCAACGCGTAAAGCGTGGTGGTTTTTCCGCTGCCCGTCGGACCGGTGATAAGCGCGAGTCCCTGCGGCAGCCCGGCGAGTTCCTCCATCAGGGCGCGCTGACCGGGCTCCATGCCCAGTTTGGAGAGATCCAGCAGCAGCTTGTCGCGGCCGAGCACGCGCAAACAGACCGTCTCGCCATGCGCGCTGGGGATGATCGACACGCGAAGGTCGTATTGCGCGCCGCCGCGCGACATGGCGATGCGGCCGTCATGCGCCAGCCGCCGCTCGGTGATATCGAGGTCGGCCATGACCTTCAGGCGGGAGACGAGCGCGACGTAGTGCGCCCGCAGGCCCTCCGGCACCGGCACATCCTGTAACAAACCGTCGATCCGGTAGCGCAGTTTCACCGTGCCGGCAAAGGGCTCCAGGTGTATGTCCGTGGCCTCCAGCCGCAGCGCCTCAGACAGAATCTGGTCCACGAAATGGACGATGGTGGCGTCGTCGGGCGCATCCGCACCCTTCACATCAAAGACGATCTCGCCCCCGGCGGTCGCGGCGCCGTTGGAGGCGTCCGCCCGCAGGCGCTGGATCGTATCCGCGCCGAGCCCATAGTGACGCCGCACGAAATCACGCAGGGCGGCGGGGCCGCAAAGCTTCGCGCGCACCCGCAGCCCGAGCAGCAGACGCAGCCGGCCCAGCTCCGCCAGCGAGGGCGGCTCCGCAAAGGCGGCCACGAGCAGGCCGTCCTCGACCTCCAGCGGCGCGAAACGGTGCTCCAACGCGAGGTTGGCCGGCACGCGCTCCAACACCGCGCGGGGCGCCTCGTGCGCCCCGATCACCGCAAACTCCAGTCCACCCGCCTCCGCCGCGGCGCGATAGCACGGCTCTTCCTCGGCAAACCCGAGATCCACCACCGCGCGATGCAGGGGCAGGCGCTGCAACTCTGCGCGCCGGCGCGCGAGCTCGAGCTGGCGCTCGTCGAGGGAACAGTGGCGCCGCAGCGCCTCGAGCAGGGGATCGGCGGAAGTCATCAGGGCTTTTTTTCCAGCGGCACGGACAGGTTGGCGCGGCGGTTGAACGGCAGCGTCAGCCGCTCCTCGCCGCGCGCGAGCACGGCACGCTCGGCGTCAAAATCGTTCAAGGTCCAGCCGGCCGGGAACGCCGCGCCCCGCTCGTAGGTCTGCACCTTCCCGTCCACCGAGAGGTAGGCGATGCCGTCGCTCCCGGGGAACGAGGCCAGACCACGATAAAGAAGCGCGATTTCACGGGTCTCGGGCGGCTTGGGCTTGGGTTTGGCCGGCGGCTCGGGCGGCGGTTTGAAAAAATCGGTCGCAAACAAGCCCGGACCGGAAACCACCGCCTCGCCCCGACCCTGCCGGAAAAATTCCAGCGTCTCCAGATCGCGGGGATGCAGACGGCTGATCTCGGCCGCCGCCCGAGGCGCCGCTTCCGCCGGCCGGGCCGCGACGCCGCCGCCCCGCGTCAGCCCGGCCGCGCCCAGCACGAGCGTGCTCAACACGATCGCGGTGAAGGTGAAACGGCGGACGAGGGCGCTCATGGGGCGGACGAGGGATTGAGCGGGGGAAGCAACCCCGCGAACACGACGGTGGCGGCGGCCTGGTCGGGGGCGGTCGTGCCATCCTTCCGCAGGACGAAATGCTCGATGACGAAACGCAAATCCGACGGCGCGACGCCCAAGGCCACATACTCGACAAATTCCTGCACGCGGGCGCTCGCTCCCGTGACACGCACCGAAAACAAAATCTGGTCCGCGATCACCGGACCATCCACCGAGGTCCGCACCTCGCGCACCGCCGGCACGGGCAGGGCCTCGTAAGTCGTCACCTTCGCCGCGATCGCACGGGCCGCCGCCTCGCGGGCGAGCGCGAGCTGCGCCCAACGGCGACGGGGCTGCGACGGGCTCTCGGTGTTGTCGGCCAGGACCTCGAAGGCGCTGGCGTCGAGCTTCACCTTGGCACGCTCGGCGGCGGCCTGCGCGTCGGCGGAAAGCGTGGCGCGTTCACGTTCAAACTCGATCAGCTGAAAGGGACGTTCGCCCAGGTCGCGCACCAGCGCGTCACGCGCGAGCGAGGCCGCCTCCTCGCGCACCACGCGCAGCATTTCCGTCTCCGCCTCCAAACTCTTCAGTCGCGCGCGGATGGTGTCGGCGGAGTAAGTGTAGCCGCCCTTGCCGAGCTCGGCGCGCAGCTCGCGCGCCTGACGATCAAGGGCCTCTTCGCGGCGCGCCAAGTCGGCGGCATGCCACCAGCCCGCCAGCACCAGCACGGCGGCCGGCAGCAGCACCCAGAAAAGAAACTGCGGGGAGGCGAGGCGCATCACGGAGTGGAGTTGAAGAGTCCGCGCACTCCGCCAGACACCGGCGCGGGGGCGACTTCGGCGAGCGCATGCACAAACGGCGAGGCATCGAGTTGGAGGGCGAAATCCGCGCCCTCGGCGGCAAACACCGAACGATCCGCCAGCGTGGTCTGCCGCGCGCGCGCCGGCAGGATGTCCACCGTCTCGAAGGTTTTGTTCGTGCGCAGCTCCGTGATCAAACCACCCACCTGGGCCAGAGGATCGACGCTGCCGGGCCGGAAGCCCAACTCCACCACCAAGCCGGTCGGCCGCGCCAGGCAGCCGGGCAGCAACTGCTTCTCGGGCACGGCTGCGGGCGATCCCTGCGGCAGCGAGCCTGCGCGATAGGTCTCCACGTCGGTCACCAGCGTGAACCAAAAATCCCCCGCGCCGCGCCGCGTCCAGAGACTGCGCGTGCCCGCGACGAAGTCCCGCGTGCGTTTCTGGAAATACAGCGCGGGCAACGCGGCCAGGTAGGCCTCGTCACGCACCTTCCGCGCGCGCTCCACCACCGGCACCACATCGGCCGCCTCCCGCAGCGCGGCCACCTCCGCCTCGCGCGCCCGCCACTCCGTTTGCCGGCCATGCACCGCCCAGCCGGCAAGCAGGGCGCCGAGCAGGGCCAGCCCCAAACCCGCGGCATGCAGGGCGCCGAGCACGCCTTCGGCGCGGCGGGTCGCACGCGCGGCGGGCGGAGCCAGATTCGGCGCGGGATCGGATAGACCCAGCGCGCACAGGGCCGCGCCATAGGCGAGCACGCCCGCCCCGGCGGGCAACACCGAGCCATCCTCCGCCTGTCGCTCGGGCCAGGAGCGCACCCGCGCCGCCCCGAAGGTCGCGGACAACAAGGCGGGCAGCGGCGCACGCGCGACCTCGGGGCCGCTCACCCAGCAGGGCGCGGCGAGAAA
>JALOTV010000113.1 GCA_025457685.1 Opitutaceae bacterium | reverse complement strand
GGGTGGCGCGGAGTGGGCATGGGACGGATCGGGAGGCGGGTGCCGGTCTGCTTAGGTGGAGCGGATCACTGGTGTATCCACCCGAGCCCTACGAGGAAGGCGTCGGCTTCGGCGAGGGTTTGGCGGTAGCCTTCCCCGCCGTTGAAGAAGCCGTGGTTCGCGCCGTCGTAGCCGACGAGTTTGCAGGGGCGGCCCGCCTCTTTCATCACCTGCGCGAACGCGACGGCGGATGCATACGGCACCGTGGTGTCGTCCTTGCCGTGCACGATCAGGGCAGGCGGGGTGTGCGGGCCGACGTGGTGTGCCGGCGAGAGCGCCTTGGGCTCCGCGCCCAGTTGTTCGATCTTCAGATCGGCCCCCGCGCCGGAGGCCTGCCAGCCCGCGATCGGGGCGAGGGCGCAGGCGGGGTTGAAAAGCACCAGCGCATTGGGCCGTTCATCGGAGCCGAAGCCGGTGAGCGTGGCCGTGCTCGCCGCGAGGTGGCCGCCGGCCGAGCCCCCGGAGGCGGCGATCTTGTCGGGATCTATGCCGAGCCGGTCCGCGTGTCGCCTCACCCACGCGATGGCGGCTTTGGCGTCCTCCACGCAGTCTGTCACCTTCACGCCGTGGCGGGACCGCACCCGGTAGTCGGCGGTGATCGCGATCATGCCGCGCGTGGCGAAGTGCCGGGCCTGGGGTTCGAACTGGACCGGCGAACCCGCGTTCCAGCCGCCGCCAAAGAAAAACACGATCGCGGGTTTGCGCGCGGCGTGGTCGGTCTCGCCGAAAATCCAAAGCCTCAGCTCGGTGTCGCCGACCGTGCGGTAGGTCTCGACGCGGACATCCTTGAAAGCCGGTGGGTAGGCGAATTGAGCCATCAGCGGGGTGGCGAAAAAGCAGAGCAGCAGAACGAGGAGGGAGCGCATGGGGTGGTGGCGACCGCGTGGGAAACCGTGTCCGACGGACACCCGTTCATGACCGGCATGCGGACAGGCATAAAGCGGTTTTCTCCCGTCGTCGTGCGGTCTTTGCGCCGGTGCGGCGCTTTACTTGCCCGCCTTGCGGATTAGTTCTTGGCGATGCCCCCACTGGAACGAAACGCGCGCGGCCTCGGCGAGGCGGGCGCTCCCGGCCCCGCCTCCGAACCCACCCTTGCCTCGCTGCCCGCCGATGCTGGATTGCCCGACCCGGCGACGCTCGGCGAAAACCGCGCGGTCCGCTCCACCGCCGCCGAATCCGCCGAGCTGCGCGAGGCCCGCATCGCCTGGTGGCGCGAGGCCCGCTTCGGGTTGTTCATCCATTTCGGACTCTATGCCATCCCCGGCCGGGGCGAGTGGGTGCAGTGGAACGAGCAGATCCCGGTGGAGGACTACGCGCGGCTGGCCGATCAGTTCACGCTGCGCGATTTCGATGCCGGCGCTTGGGCCGACGTCGCGCGCGCGGCCGGCATGCGCTACACCGTGCTCACCGCGCGCCATCACGACGGCTTCGCCCTCTTCGCCGACGAGGGCAACGCCTTCACCAGCGTCGCCGCCGCCGCGCGCCGCGATGTGGTGCGGGACTACGTGGACGCCGTGCGCGCGGCCGGCCTGCGCGTCGGGCTCTACTACTCGCCGATGGATTGGCGTTTCCCCGGCTACATCCTGCCCGACCTGCAACGCGCCAGCGCCGTGGCCATGCGCGAGCAGTATCACCGGCAGATGGACACGCTGCTCGCGCACTACGGCAAACTCGACGTGGTGTGGTTCGACGGCGGCGAGAACGACTGGTTGTCCTTCGGCGGCGACTGGAAGGGCGCCAAATGGGAAAAACGTCCCGCCGGTCAGGCCCGCCGGGGCGGCTTCGACTGGGAGCACGACGCGGTGTATCGCCGCCTGCGCGAGCTCCAGCCCGACGCCCTCATCAACGGCCGCGCCGACATGCCCGCCGATTTTCACTCCCGCGAAGGCGACAAGGCGCTGGGCGACTTCGACAACCAGCGGCCGTGGGAGCTCTGCACCACGCTCGCCGGCGCGTGGGGCTACCAGCCCGACAAAGAGCCCAAGTCCCTCGAGGCCTGCGTGCGGCTGCTCGTGAAAGTCGCCGGCCGCGACGGCAACCTCTTGCTCAACGTCGGTCCCGCGCCCGACGGCCGCATCGCTCCCGCGCAGGTCGCCCGGCTGCGCGAGATCGGCGACTGGCTGGGACGTCACGGCGAGAGCATCTACGGCACGCGCGGCGGGCCATTTCTGCCGGGAGATTACGGCGTGTCCACCCACCGCGACCGCACCGTCTATCTCCACATCCTCGACTGGCCGGGCGATGGCGCGGCTCTGCGCCTGCCCGCGCCGCCCTGCCGCATCCTGCGCGTCACCCGTCTCGGCGGCGGCGCGGTGGAGTTTCGCCAAGGCGAGGACGCGCTCGAGTTGGTCGTGCCGACTGCGGATCGCGACGAGTTGGACACGATCCTCGTGCTCGAACTCGATCGGGCCGCGGCGGAACTGCCGCTTCTGGCCGTGCCGGTGGCCTTACGACCGCAGGGCTAGACGCTGTCGGCCTGGCAGGCGACGCGAGGCGGCGGCCAAGCCCAGGGCGACCATGCCGGCCAGCGTGGCGGCGGTGGCCGGCTCGGGCACGGCGGGTGCGGGCTCCACGGGCACGCCGAGACTCTCGGCGCTGAAGCGGAACAGCACGGCGCTCGAGTCCTCCACGTAAAAGCCGTAACTGCCCCCCCGCTCCGGCGAATAGGAATACGGGTTCTCGTTAATCACGATGTAACCCTCGACCACGTTTGGCGCTGACCAGGTGGCGGAGCCCAGCGCGGCCTGCACGTCTTCCAGGATCACATCGTAGGCACCGCCGGACACGCTGCCGAGGTCGTAGGAGGTGAGAAAGCCCTCGATGGGCGAGCTCATCAGGCCCTCGGTCGGATTGTTGTCGTGGACCGTGACCAGGTTCACGCCGTTGATCATGCCGCTGATGTTTTCCTGTCCGCCGCCACCCATGGCGAGGACGTAGAAGGTGGTCTCGCCGGTGAGGAGGGAGAAAGTGAAACTCTCGGCTGCGCCGATCTGTTCACCCCACGAGACGTTGTTCTGGTAAAGCAGGCGCGTGACGCCGGTCTCCGTGCCGGTGAGGATGGCGAAATCGTTGTCCGCCACGATTTGCACCGTGGTCTGGGCAAAGGAGCCGCAGGCTGCGCCGGCCAGGACGCCGAGAAATACGCCGAGTTTGATGGGGTGGATAGCCATGGAGCGAAAACGACAAGCGCCGCCGTCCTCATCGGCAGACTGGCGGACTACTTGAGGATCTTTTTCACAACAGTGGTGCGTCGGGCGACGTTTACCTCTCATGGGCCGGGTTACGGATCGGCTTAGTTAAGTTTAATTTAATAAAACGCCTTTTCGATCTATATGTAATTTTCTGAAACCTCGCGGTTCGTTAGATTGGTGCTCCAGCCAACTGATTCCACTCATGGACGCCGCCTCTCTGCTTGTCGCCAACCTGCTCTCCCCGGTCGTGCTCGCCTTTCTTGTCGGCATGGCCGCCACGCTGCTCCGCAGCGAGTTGGAGTTTCCCCAGCCGGTGCTCAACGCGATCTCGATCTACCTTGTCTTCGCCATCGCGCTGAAGGGCGGCACCGAGCTGGCCGCGGCGGATTTCGCCGTGATCTGGAAGCCGGTGCTGGTTTCCGCCGCGCTTGCGCTTTTGATCCCGGTGTTGGTCTACGCCGCGGGACGGCGGGTGCTGCGTCTCGGCGTGGCCGACGCGGCGGGTCTGGCCGCGCTTTACGGTTCGGTTTCGTCGGTGACCTTTCTCGCCGCCCTCACCTTTGCGGCCAAGGCCGGCACGCCGGCCGAGCCCTTCATGCCGGTGTTGGTGAGCGTGATGGAGTGGGGCATCCTGGTGGCGCTCTTCATCGCGCGCTGGGCGATGCGGCGCGAATCCGCCGCCGGGGCCGCCATGCCCATCGGCGAGATCGTGGTGGACACCCTGCGCGGCCGCAGCGTGGTGCTCATGCTCGGCGGCCTGGCGATGGGCTACGTGATCGGCGAGGAAGGCTTCGCGAGCGTGAAGCTCGTGTTTGAGGACGCGTTTCGCGGCATCCTGGTGCTTTTCCTCCTTGAGATGGGCATGGTGGCGGCGCGCCAGCTGAAGAGCTTTTGGCAGGCGGGCCCGCGCCTGCTGGTTTTCGGTGTGCTTGGGCCGGTGGTGCACGGCTGCATCGGGGTGTGGCTGGGCCAGCTCGCCGGCCTTTCCCAGGGCGGGGCCTTCGTGCTGGGCGCGATGGCGGGCAGCGCGAGCTACATCGATGCTCCCGCCGCGGTGCGGGCGGCCCTGCCGCAGGCCAACCCGAGCATCTATCTCACGTCCTCCCTCGGCATCACCTTCCCCTACAACCTGCTCTTCGGCATACCGCTGCTCTACGCGTTCTCAGGCTGGCTGTTCGCCGCTTGATCCGCGCGGGCGCTTTCGCGCGGGGCAACCGGGTTGTTCAGCGCAGGTAGGTCTGGTGCAATTTCCAGCCAGCCCAGCAGCCGACCACCGAGCCCGCTCCGCTCCACAAAAACGAAGCGAAGAATTCGCAGCCCAGGGCATCCGCCGCCCAGCCAAAGACCCATCCGCCAAGGAGAGTGCCCACGAATATGCAGAGTTTGATCATCGAGCGAGGTGCCGGTCTGGGTGCTTTATCACGCCGCGTCCTCGCTATGGCTGTTTGTAGGCGAGCATGCCGCCGTCGAGGTAGAGGTATTCGGGACGGCCCTCGGGATCGGCCGCGCCGAAGGCGGCGACGGTGTGGGTCTTGATCGAGCCATCGGCCGCGGTGAGGCGGAGGGTGAAGCCGTCGAAGGCATAGGTGCCGTCGTTTTGGGACTGCGCGCCCGCGCTGACCACGCTTTCGCGCGAGGTGGAGGAGACGCTCGCGACGCTGGAGCGGGTGAAGGTGCCGTCGGCGCGGAAAGTGAGCGATCGGGAAGTCGCTGAACCGCCGCCGCTGGCACCGCCCTCGAAGCGGCCCGCCACGCGCCAGCCGTTGGTAAACGGGCGCACGCGGGTGCAGCCGATGCCGCCGATCTTGAGGCCGCCGTCGGGCAACTTGGCGAAGGGAAGGGTGGTGGGCTTTTCGATGCCCGCCCAGTTGACGACGAGTTTGTCGCCCTCGATGCGGTAAACGCCCGCGTTGCGGTGGGGCGTGGCCTTGGCCTCGGCGAAGGCGGCGGGATCAAATCCGCCCGAAGGCGCGCGGGCGACGCGGCCGTTGGCGGTGAAAAACCAGACGTGGTTGGTCAGCGAGAGACTGGTGCCGAAGAAAAAACTTTCGGTGCGCAGCCACGCGCCCTCGAGGCCGGTCTCTGCGCCGGGCGGGTGAGCGGGAAAGGCATGTTGGGCGGGCGCGGCGGGCGGCGGAGTTGCGGAGACGACCGGCGCGTGCGTGGTAGCGGCAGGCACGGACGGAGCAGGCGCGGGTGGAGCGGGCGCGGCGAGCGGATGAAGCCTGGCGGCGGTGGTCCATTCGTCCCAGGCGGAGCCGTAGCCGTCGTAGCTGACTTTGATGCGCTCGCCCTCGACGGCGATGACCTTGCCGGGATACCAGGCGGAGCTCCACTGGATTTCCAATTTGTCGCCGACCTGCCAGGCGAGACCGAGGGAGGGAAGACAGAGCCAGAGGAGGCCGCGACCCAACAAGCGGGGGAGGTTCATGGTTTCGAGCCATGGGCTGGTCGCGAAATATTGGCAATGCACTTGCGGCAAAAAACCCTGCGTTTGAGCATGGTCGCAGCGTTGACCGCTTCGCATGGGTTCCCGTTTTAAGTCCCGGTTTTGGCGTCGCTTGCTTCTGTTGGGAGCGGCCTCCGTCGTGCTGGGGTTGGCGGGCTTGGCGGCGTTGCGTTTACCGGCGGTGCAGTTGCGGATTTTGCGCTGGGCGGCGGAGGCGGGCGAGGGATGGCGGCTGAACGTGGCGCGGGTCTCGGTGGGGCTGGGCGGAGGCGAGGTGCGCGGGCTGGATTTTTCCATGCCGGGCATCGTGGCGAGCACGGAGCCGGGCGTGGTGGTGCGGGTGCGGCCGGGCCGCTTCCTGTTTGGCGGGCGCGAGCTGCACGTGGAACGCGCCGAGGCGGAGGGGGTGAGGATCGTGGTGACTCCCTCGGAGATGGAAACGGACACGGGCGCCGGCGCGGGCGAGGAGCCGTTTGCCGGCGTGCTGGCGGAGCTGAGTTCGCCTCTGCCCTGGGTGCTCGGGGTGGCGCGGATTGGGGCCGAGATCGTGGTGCGGGACGACGGCGCGGAGGTGGCGACGGCGAGGGTGCGAATCGAGGGCGGCGGCGTGTCGGCCGCGAGTGTAGGGGAATTTGAATACGACTGGGAGGCGGCGTCGCGCTTGCTGCCGCCGGGGCCGGAGGCGGTGGTGCGGAGTCGCGGCACGGTGCGGGTGAAGCAAAACGCCTCGCACGGCGTGGCCGAGGTGGAGCTGCGCGGCGACCTGCGGCTGCCGGCCTACGGCGCGGTGCGTTTGCCGGCGGCGGACTACACCTTGACCATCGCGGAGACGGTGAACGGCGAGCGCTATGCGGGCACCCTGCGCTTCGGGGCGGAAGACGCGGCCGCGAGGGTGGAGCTGGATTTTTCAGCGGAGCTCGATCGGGATAAACAGACGATCGCCGGCACGGTGAAGGTGGCGGCCGACACGCGCGCCCTGGCCTGGGCGGGGGTGCCGCCCGACGGCATTCCGGCGGCGCGGGTGGTCGGCGCGGGGACCTTTTCATACGGGGTGGACGACGGCGCGATCGCGAGCCGCTTCGCGGCGGGCACGGAGGAGGAGCGAGAGTATTTCACGGTGGCGACGGAGGACGGTGAATCCGCGCGGGTGGAGTTGCGCGGCCTGCCGCTGGCGTGGTTGGCGGAGCGGGCGGCGGCGTTTGGCGTGGGGGTGGGCGAGGCGCGGGCCTCGGGCGTGTGGACGGTCAGGCACGCGGGCGGAGGTAAGGTTTTTTTGGATACGAAAAAGGGGCTGGAGATAGGTCCGGTGACTTATGAAGACGGGCTGGTCCCGGCTTTGCCGGCGGCCCTGCTGCGGGCGGACGTGGCGGCGGAGCTGACGCCGGAGCGTGTGCGCTGGGAGTTGCGTTCGCTGCGCGCGGGCACGGTGGAGGCGGGCGGTCCGGAGGCCCGGGTGACGGCGCGCGGTGAGTGGAGCCTCGACGAGGCGGGGGGCGGCTTGGTGGAGGCGGCAAACGTGGAGCTGCGCGCGAGCGAGTCGGACGCGGAGCCGGTGCTGAAAACGGAGACGGCCGGGGCGATCCGGGTGGACGCTACCGGCGCGCCACGATGGGAGGCCGGGCGCGAGGTGGCGAAGGTGGCGGTGCGCGAGTTGCCGCTGGCTTGGGCGACGCGCTGGCTGGACGGAAAGGCTCTGGACGGTGTATGGGCCGAGGGGGTGGCGACGATTCGCACGGCGGAGGAGGCGGGCGGGTTTTTGATGGAGGCGGAGCGGCCCTGGCGTTTTGCAAACCTCCGTGTGGCGGATGAGACGGGGGCGGTGTTGTTCGCGGGCGAGGCGAGTTTGCGGCCCGCTATGGGGCTCGCGGGCGACGGACGTTTGACGGGCGCGATCGAGGAGTTGTCGGTGAAGGACGCGAACGGGCGCGCGCTGGCGGGCAAGCTCTCGGGCTGGTGGGCGGAGGCCGAGGAAGGCTACGGGGCGGAGGTGGAGTTGCGCGCGGAGCTGCCGGCGGGCGACGTGGCGCCGAAGGAGTTTGGCGCGCTGGCGGTGGAGCTGCGCGCGAAGGCGGGCTCGGTGGCGAAACGCGTGGGGCAGGTGGAGAGGTTTTCCTTGGTGGCGAGCAACGCGGACGGCGAGCTGGCGGCGCTTCGCGGCGAAGGCGGCTGGTTGTATGCGCAGCGACCGACCGGCGAGGTGTTGGTGAATTCGCTCGAAGCGTGGACGCTGACGACGGCGCCGGTGCGCCTGGAGCGGCTGGCGGTTTTTTTTCCGGAGGGCGTGGAGGCGGAGGGCGAAATCGCGGAGACGGAGTTTTTGGTGATGGCCGAGATGGGGGTGTGGAAGATGCGGCCGAAGAAGCCGCTGGCGGTGCGCGGACTGACGGCGACGCGTGGCGGCGTGGACGTGGCGCGGGCGGTGGATGTGGCGTTGTATCCGGGCTTGGATCTGAGGACGCCGCATGTGCTGAAGCCGGCTTTGCAGCTGGCCTGGGAGGCTTCGCTGCATGCGACCGAAGGGCGGGTGAATACGCCGGGCGGGCGAGCCTTGGAGTTCGAGGCGGCGTTGGGGATGATGGGCGATTTGGAAAACGCCCTGCCGCAGACCGTGGATGTGGTGGCGCGCGGAGATGTGGCGGCGGCGCGGGCGGGTTTTCCGGAAGCGACTGCGGGGTGGCCGGCGGCCGGAAGATTCACGGCGCGGATTGACGGGGATATGTTGGGCAAGGCTCCCCTGGAGGCGTGGGCGCGAATCGAGGCGGTGCCGGCGGCGGAGGGGGGACGTTTGCTGGCGCCTTTGGAAATGGTGGCGAGCGGGCAGGTGAACGGGAACGAGCGGACGGCGAGTTTCGACGTGGCGGTGCGCATGGGGGATGGCGAGGCGGCGGGTGATTTGGCCTTCGGGGTGAAGCTGGCGCTGGAGGACGCGACGCTGCGGCTGGATTCGGCTTTGCGGGGGAAACGCTGGGACGTGACGGAGTCGCTCGCGTGGGCGCGCGCCATGGGAGGAGCGGCGGTCGTGGAGGAAGCGGTGATCGCGGAAGAACCCGCGCCGAGGGCGGGCACGGTGGCGGCGACTCCGCTGGGCTCGGCGTTTTGGGGGCCGCTGCGGGGGAGCTTCGAGCTCGATATCGGGGAACTATGGATGACGCCGTATCGCGTGGAGGGGTTGCGAGGACGGGTGGCGGTGGAGGAGCGCGCGCTGGTGGTGGAC
>JALOTV010000112.1 GCA_025457685.1 Opitutaceae bacterium | reverse complement strand
TCTCCGCCCCGAACCACTCCAGCGGCGCCACGCCATAGGGCGATCCGGTGCGCAGGGTCATCCACCCGTCCCACAGGTGGCGGAAGTAATCGTCTTCCCAGCCCGGCGTCACCCATAGCCCGCAGGCGCGAAAAACCACCGCCGCCGCCACAATTAGCCCCGTTGCCCGGCGGGTGCCCAGCTCTTCGCGGCCCACCGTCCACGCCACGCCGAGCGCGCCCCAGCCCAGCGCCTGCGCCCCGAGCAACCACGCCAGCGCCGCCCCTTCGGCCGCGCGCCCCAGCAGGGCGTAGCCCGCCGCGGCGATGCATGCGGCCAGCCAGAGTCTCGCCCGCGCGCTCATGCGGCCATGTCAGCCCGCGCCTTGCGCCCGCACCCGGATTTCCTCGGCGGCGTGCTTTAGCCGCACCAGACGCTCGGCCCCGAATTTCGCCTGCAAGGACGGCGGCAAGCGTGACCAAAGTTCCTCGCTCACCAACACCTCGCCGCGTCGCGCCGTGGCGCACAGGTGGGCGGTGAAATTCACCGTGTGACCGATCACGGTAAAATCCCGCCGCGCCGCCGAGCCCACCGCGCCCATCACCACAGGTCCCGCGTGCAAAGCCGCGCCGAGCGCCACGTCGCCCAAGATCGGCCTCGCCGGATCGCGCTTCACCCACGCCGGCCGGGTCTCGTTCATCTTCGCTTGCAGCGCCAGGGCGCAGCGCGCCGCGCGCTCCACCGCATCGTCCACCGCCGGCCACACCGCCAGCACCGCGTCGCCCATGAACTTGTCCACGTCGCCGCCATGGTCCGCGATGATCTGGGTCTGGGTCGCCAGCAGGGTGTTGAGCGCTTCGATCAGCTCCGCCGGTTTCATCTGGCTCGAGGCGGCGGTGAAGCCGCGCACGTCCGTCATCAGCACCACCACGTCGCGCTCCACACCTTGCAGCCAGTTTTCCACCGTGCGGCTTTTCTCCACCGCCTGCGCGGTGAAACGCGACACGAAGGGCAGCAGTTGCAGGCGCTCGCTCACCGACCGCGCCATGCGATTAAAACCCGACGCCATCGCCGCGATCTCGTCCCGGCTGCGCAGATCCACCCGCGCGTCCATTTGCCCCGCCTCGAAACGCTGCATCGCCTGCGCCAGCTCCCGCGCGCCTTGGGTCAGGCGGTTGCCCAGATAAAACGCCGGCACCATCGCCGCCGCCAGCGCCGCCAGCGTCACCAGGGCCTCCACCGCGAGCTCCGCCAGCAAGGCCTGCTCGAAGCGCGATATCTCCGCATCCACCTCCAGCAGCGCCACTACCCGGCCGGCGTCGTTTCGGATCGGGGCGTAGCCGCTGATCCAGGTGCCGTGCTCGTCTTCATAGATTCCGGTGTGCGTCACCGTCCCGAGCTGGAGCGCGGAATGATACGCCTCCCGGTTTTCGGGCCGGATGGTGTAGCGGTTGCCCACGAAGGGCTCCGCATGGGTCATCACCACGAACTCCGCCTCATGTTCGCCGCCGCTATCCACCGGTCGCAGCACATAGATCTCCTGCGGTGTGAGACCGTTGAAGTTTCGCAATTGCTCCAGCTTCGCCTTTTCCACCGCAAACTCCGGCGTCAACGCATCCGCCTCCACCTCGATCAGCTCGATCGCATCGCCATCCAGCGCCACCGCGCCCATGCCGCTGACCGAGACCACGAGGTTCTGAAATTCCTTCAACACCGCCGCCCGCCTCAGCTGCCAGTTGGTCAAAAACAGGGCCCCCGCCACGAACAACACCAGCCCCGCCAGCGTTGCCGTCACCCGCACGCGGATTTGCCGCCACCAGGGCAGACGCGTCGCGAAAGACGCCGTGCTGTGGGTCGGTGCGGGGTGGGATGACATACGGGGGAGCAGCCCTCAAGCAGACCGCCCTGGCGTCCGTTTGCAACCTCGCCGCCACCATCTTGCGTCAGTCGCGGCGTCGCGCCTTCGGGTTTTTTCTTCTCCGCTCCCCGCTCCTCCCTCCAGTCTCTCCCCTTCCACTCGCTCTCCCATGGCCAAACCCGAAGAACCGAAGATCATTTTCTCCATGATGCGCGTCTCGAAGAAAATCGAGCGCAAGGAGATCCTCCGCGACATCTCCCTCTCGTTCTACTACGGTGCCAAGATCGGCGTGCTCGGCCTCAACGGCTCCGGCAAATCCTCCCTGCTCCGCATCCTCGCCGGCCGCGACAAGGAGATCGACGGCCAGCTCCACTTCGAGCCGGGCTACGCCGTCGGCCTGCTCGAGCAGGAACCTCACCTCACCCCTGGCTCCACCGTCCGAGCCTGCGTCGAGGAGGGCGTCAAACACCTCACCGATCTCACCGCCGCCTACGACGCCTCGTGGGATGACCTCGCCGCCGCCGACACCGATGAGGCCCGCGACGAGATCACCGAGAAACAGGCCGCGCTCCAGGCCGAGATCGAGCGCCTCGGCGCCTGGGACGTCGCCCCGCAGGTCGAGATGGCCATGGACGCCCTCCGCTGCCCGCCGCCCGACACCCTCGTGGACACCCTCTCCGGCGGCGAGCGCCGCCGCGTCGCCCTCGCCCGCCTACTCCTGCAAAAGCCCGCCATCCTCCTGCTCGACGAGCCCACCAACCATCTCGACGCCGAGTCCGTCCACTGGCTGGAACAACACCTCGCCCGCTACGAGGGCACGGTCATCGCCGTCACCCACGACCGCTACTTCCTCGACAACGTCGCCCAATGGATCCTCGAGCTCGACCACGGCCACGGCATCCCGTGGAAGGGCAACTACTCCGGCTGGCTCGAACAAAAACAGGCCCGCCTCGCCGCCGAGCAACGCACCGAGGACAAACGCCGCAAGGCCATGGCCCGCGAGCTCGAGTGGATCCGCAAGGGTGCCAAGGCCCGCCACGCCAAATCCCAGGCCCGCATCAACGCCTACGAGAAGATGGTCAACTCGTCCGTCACCGCCGAGCAGGAGCGCGAGTTCGAGCTCATCCTGCCCAAGGGCCCTCGCCTGGGCCAGCTCGTGGTCGAGCTCAAGGGCGTCTCCAAGGCCTACGGCGACAAGCTGCTCTTCGACGACCTCACCTTCTCCCTCCCGCCCGGCGGCATCGTGGGCGTCATCGGCCCCAACGGCGCGGGCAAGACCACCCTCTTCCGCCTCATCACCGGTAATGAAAAACCGGATACAGGCACCCTCCGCGTCGGCGATACAGTGCTCATCTCCCACGTGGACCAGTCGCGCGATTCCCTGCCCGACGCCCAGACCATCTACGAGGCGATCAGCGGCGGCGAAGAGATCATCCGCATGCCCGGCCGCGAGGTAAACGCCCGCGCCTACTGCGCCCAGTTCGGCTTCACCGGCGCCGACCAGCAGAAGAAGGTCGGCGTGCTCTCCGGCGGCGAGCGCAACCGCGTCCACCTCGCCCGCCTGCTCAAGAGCGGGGCCAACCTCATCCTGCTCGACGAGCCGACCAACGATCTCGACGTGAACTCCATCCGCGCCCTCGAGGAGGGCCTGGAGGGCTTCGCCGGCTGCGCCGTGGTCGTCTCCCACGACCGCTGGTTCCTCGACCGCGTCGCCACTCATATCCTCGCCTTCGAGGGCGACAGCCAAGTGGTGTATTTCCAGGGAAACTACAGCGACTACCTGGAGGACTTCCGCAAACGCAAGGGCAAGGACGCCGACCGTCCCCACCGCATCAAATACCGCCGCCTCTCCCGATAACTTTCACCTTCAGATTTTTGACTCAAAGGTCGCCAAGAAACACAAAGTCCAAGCCCGCCTTGCCGCGCCTTCCTTTGCGAACTTCTCTCCGTCCTTCGCGCCTTCGCGTTAAAAATTCCGAACCGTTTTACCCACCGACCTAATCTCCCGCTTTTCCAACCATGCGCTTCTTCAAATACCACGCCCTGGGCAACGACTACATCGTCATGAATCCGGCCGATTTCCCCGACTGGTCCGAACCCTCCGTCGAGCAGATCCGCGTCATCTGCCACCGCAACTTTGGCGTCGGCTCCGACGGCATCCTCTGGGGCCCGCTCCCCACCACCAAGGCCCAGTTCGGACTGCGCATCTTCAACCCCGACGGCTCCGAAGCGGAAAAATCCGGCAACGGCCTGCGTATCTTCTCGCGCTACCTCTGGGACGCCAAACTCGCCACCTCGCCCGTCTTCACCATCGAGACGCCCGGCGGCGTGGTGGAGTCCGAGATCAAGGACAACGGTGCCCTCATCACCGTCGAGATGGGCAAGGTCAGCTTCATCAGCACCAAGATCCCCCACGTCGGCCCCGAGCGCGAGGTCATCAACGAGACCATCCAGGTCCTCGACCGCGCCTTCACCTACTGCTCCGCCACCATCGGTAACCCCCACTGCGTCCTCCCCTTGCCCGAGGTCTCCGCCGAGCTCGCCCACAAATACGGCCCGGACCTCGAGACTCACCCGAACTTCCCGCGCAAGACCAACGTCCAGTTCCTGCAAGTCCTCGACCGCGCCAACATCCGCATCGAGATCTGGGAGCGCGGCGCGGGCTACACTCTGGCCTCCGGCAGCAGCTCCAGCGCCGCCGCCGCCGTCGCCCACAAGCTCGGCCTCGTCGATGGCGACGTCACCGTGCACATGCCGGGCGGCAAGATCGGCATCATCATCGCGCCCGACTTCTCCATCCGCATGACCGGCACGGTCAACCAGGTGGCCGACGGCGTGATGAAGCCCGAACTCTTCCAAGTTAAGGTCTGATCCGCACCCGCCCCGCAGGCGCACTCCCGCCCGAGCCTTGCCCCGATGGGCAGAGCTCGGGCTTTTTGTTGCAATATTTAATCGAAATTCATCCCGTCCGTCTGCCTTGGGGTTTGCGATGATGCATCAGTGCGGGCCATTTGGAATCACACCCCCCGCGAGCCATGTTCACCCTTACCTCCCGTTCCGCCTCATCGCGCCCCCGCAAGGGCTTCACCCTGATCGAACTGCTCACCGTCATCGCGATCATCGGCATTCTGGCCGCCATCATCATCCCGACGGTCAGCAAAGTCCGCCAGTCCGCTCGTCGCGCCCAAGGCCTCTCAAACCTTCGCCAGATCGCCCTCACCGGCAACATGGTCGCCAACGACAACCGCGGCTTCTGGTTCTGGGACGTCAATCACCTCGTCCGCGACGGCGCCAACCGCTACTACACCGCCGTCCTGAGCGACTACTTCCGGGGCGGCGGCTCCGGCAACTCCAGCAACGCGATCTTCACGGATCCTCTGGCCCGCGCGGGCACCATCAATCACTTCGCCCTCAATCCCGTGCTGCTCGGCAGCTACGCCCAAAACCACGTCTCGCGCCGTCCCTTTAACCGCCTCGCCAACGTCCGCATACCCTCGAAGACCGTGTTCTTCGCCGATCAGGCCGGAACCTACTCCGAACTGCAGGGCATCGGCCGCGGCGGCAGCGTCTGGAGCTGGCTCTGGACCGCCCCCTCCCAATCCCTCGCCAGCTGGGACCACGGCCAACTCGACGCCAACTACGGCAAATCCGGCGGCCAGTTCGACACCGCGCGCGATAGCGGCGGCACCAAGGTCGCCTTCCTCGATGGCTCCGTCCGCCGCATGAAGCTTTCCGAGATCACCCACGCCATGGTCGATCCCGCCTGCCAGTAATAATCCCCCATCCCCGATCTTTCCCCTATGCAGACGCCGGGGCGCGACACAGGTCGCGCCCCGGTTTTTTTGTGCCGCTATCCCGCCGTGAAATCCCCAGGCCCCAACGTGCGCGTCTCGCCCGCCTCCATCCGCAGGCTCACACGTTTTCCGCCATCGATCACCCGGACCTCGCCCGCTCGGCTTGCCGCCAGCGTGGCTTCCGTCAGACGTCCGCCCGCCCAGCGCAGTCCCACGGTGAATCCGCCACGCGCTCGCAGACCGTGCGCCTCGCCTTCCGGCCACCCTGCGCAGAGCGCGGGCAACAGTTCGATGCGGCTCTCCGCCATCCGGCCGCCTTCAAAGCCCACGCGGCTCTGCACCAGCATCTCCACCACCCCCGCCGCCGCGCCGAAATTACCGTCGATCTGAAACGGCGGATGCGTGTCGAACAGGTTGGGCAACACGCAGCGGCGCAGTAGCGCGAGCAGATGCTCCCGCGCCCCCGTGCCGTCGCCCAGCCGCGCGAACAAGTTGATCAACCACGCCCGGCTCCACCCCGTGCCGCCACCGCCGTGGGCCAGCCGCAGATCGAGCGTTTTGCGCAGGGCCGCCGCCAGCTCGGGCGTCTCCTGCGGCGAGACTTCCTGCCCTGGGTAGAGCGCATAGGCGTGCGAGATGTGGCGATGCCCCGGCTCCGCGTCTTCAAAATCCTCCGTCCACTCCTGCAGCCGCCCGTTGCGCGGACTGATTTTCAGCGGTGCCAGACCTGCCAAGCGCTCGGAAATCAACCCCGCCAATTCCGCCTCCGCCGCCTCCAACCCAAGGATGCGCATCGTCTCGCGACACGCGCCAAAAAGTTCGCGGATGATCATCAGGTCCATCGTCGCGCCGTAGGTGAACGTGCCCTCCGAGCCATCCGGCCGGATGAACCGGTTTTCCGGCGAATGCGAGGGACAGGTTACCCAGCACCCCGCCGCCGCCGTGCCCTCCGGCGCCTTGACCAGGAAATCCACCACAAACCACGCCGCCTCCTTCATCGCCGGCCACGCCCGCTCGCGCAAAAACGCCACGTCGCCCGAAAACAAAAAATGCTCCCAGCCGTGCCGCGCCAGCCATGCCGCGCCCATAGGCCAGATTCCCCACACTCCGTCCACCGGCGCAGTGCCGCGCCACAGGTCCGCGTTGTGATGCAACACCCAGCCGCGCGCACCGTAGTAACGCCGCGCCGTCCTAGCTCCGGTCAACCGCAGATCATCCACGAGATCAAACACGGGCCCGTGACAATCCGCCAGCCCAGCCGTCTCGGCGTGCCAGTAGTTCATCTGCAGATTCACGTTGGTCGTCCACTTGCTGCCCCACGCCGGCGCGATTTCCTCGTTCCAGATTCCCTGCAAGTTCGCCGGCTGGCTGCCCGGCCGGCTCGAGGAGGCCAGCAGGTAGCGTCCATACTGGAAAAACAAGGCCTCCAGGCCCGCGTCTTCCCCGCCCGCCTTCACCGCCTCCAGTCGCTCGTCGGTCGGCCGCGCCGCCGCCTCTTTCGCGCCGCCCAGGCGCAACGCGCAACGATCCATCACGGAGGAAAAATCCTCTACGTGCCGCGCCTTCAACTCAGCGTGATCGAGGCCGGCCGCGCGCCGCAACCGGTCCAGCACCACCGCCGCCGGATCACCGCTCACGTCCTGAAAATTCACAAACGATGTCGCCGCCGCCAACACCACCTCCAGCCGGCGCGCTCCCCGCACCCTCGCCCCGCTCGCGCCCATCTCCACCACTCCGTCCGTGCGCAGTTTCAGACCGACCGCGAATCGCAGTCCCGGCTCTCGCACATCCGCCGTCCAGGGCCGCTCCGTGCCGTCGTTGATCCACTGCCCCGTCCCCAACCAAAGACCCTGCGTCACTTCTCCGCCCGTCCCGCCGAAGCGGGAGACGAACTCCACGGTCACATCGCGCGGCGCTTCCGTCTCCGCCCGCCAGACCAGCACTTGGTCGACGTGCGAGACAAACGTCTCCCGCCGCTCCGTCCCGTTCGCCACGATACTGTCCACCGTCGCGATTCCCGTGCGCAAATCGAGCGCACGCTCATAACGCGAGGACTCCTCGCGCGGCACGCCAAACTCCAGGATCAGATCGCCCAGCGGTTGATAGGCTGTCTGGCACCCCGGCGAGCCCATGAAACGCGCGTCCGCCAGCGCCGTCGCCTCCTGCTCCCGCCCCGCGAAAAGCAGACGACGTATCTCAGGCAGCACCTCCGCCGCATCCTTCCGGTCGTAGTCATGCGGCACGCCCATCCAGAAGGTGTCGTCGTTCAAGGCCAGACGCTCGCGCTCCACCCCGCCAAAAACCATCGCTCCCAGCCGTCCGTTGCCCAGCGGCAGGGCCGAGGTCCATTCGGTCGCGGGCGAGAGATAAAACAGACGTGTGTCGCTGAAGGCTGAGTGACTCATGACGGTGAAGGATTTGGCGGCGAATCGAAGGCTGTGGGCAAAATTCGCCAAACTCCGGCACCAGATCCCACCTGAGGGCGGCAACCGGTGCCGAGGCTCGGCGGTAAATAAAGAATCAAGCCGCGCTTTCTGGTTGAAGCGCAAAACTGATTTATTGATAAATTATATTTCCCCGACATGCCCCGCGTCACCCCATCTGCTTCTGTCTCGCGTCGCGTCCGCACGGCCTTCGCCGACTGCCTCGTCTGGCTCTTTGTGCTCGCGCTTTCAATGGGTGCATCCGTCGCGCTGTCCGCCCAGACCATGACTTGGCGCACCGCCGAGATCGGCGGCGGCGGCTTCGTCACCGGCACCGTGTTTCATCCGTCCGAGCCTGGCCTAGTCTACGCCCGCACCGATGTCGGCGGCATCTACCGCTTAAATGCCTCCACCAACCGCTGGATCGCCCTCAACGACGACATCGGCGGCCTCAACAACGAATTTCAGCACCTGGGCGTCCTCAGCATCGGCTTGGACCCGCAAAACCCGGACCGCCTCTACATCGCCACCGGCCAGTATGGCGGCCCCGAGACCTGGAAGCTGCCCTCCCGCATCTACCGTTCGTCAAATCGCGGCGCCACGTGGGATGGCTTTGTCACTCCCGGTTTCAAGATGGCCGGCAACGGCGAGGGGCGCGGCACCGGCGAACGCTTCGCCGTCAGCCCGGAAAACGGCGACATCATCCTCCTCGGCACGAGCGATTCCGGCATCTGGCGCAGCACCAATCGCGGCGTCTCTTGGTCCCGCCTCGCCGGCTTCCCCACCGCCATCACATCCCTGAACTTTGTCCAATACGCCCCGGCCAACGCCTCCGGCCCCGGCCCCGCGCGTCGCGTCTACGCCGCCGCTCGCACCACCGCCAACGCCGGCCTGTGGTTCTCCGACAACAACGGCGACACCTGGGCCGA
>JALOTV010000111.1 GCA_025457685.1 Opitutaceae bacterium | reverse complement strand
GGTTCAACTCCCGCCACCTCCACCATTCTGAACAACATCAGCCGCGCGGACCTCCACAGGTTCGCGCGGCTTTTTTGTGCCATCCCGGCGGGAGTCCTCGGCAAAGGTGATCCGATCCCCTCCGCGCCACGTGAGGATATGCTCGATTATCCGGCGCGAGAGCGCCGCGTCTCCCGCGATCAGTAAGTGCATGGCTGAAGACGTTTCCGCCGGGACGACTTTTCCCTCTGACATCAGCACATTTGCGCGCTCTTTTACGCCGGCGCCCCTCGGATTCTGCGCTTCGCCGCGCACGCTCTCCGATTTATAAAAAGGATGTCTATACTCTCGCCACTAGCAGCCGATAATCACTGGCTAAGTTCCTATGCGGCCGACACGCCTCACCCGAATTTCGGCGCCACGCTTGTCGCGCCGTGCATCGCCCACGCTCTCGCTTCCCTCCCGCCGCCCCGCTCCCGCGCGCCCATAAATCCGGCGCCCGCCCGCGAACCGCCCGCCCGCGCATCCTCTCCCTTCGCCGCCCCGCCCATGTCCGACTCCGACGCCTCCGATCTGCCGCTGCTGCGCCGCATGCGCTCCGCCCTCGAGCAACACGCTCTCGTCGCCGAGACGACCCCGGACGGCACCATCACCTACGCCAACGACGCCTTTTGCGCCGTCACCGGCTACACCCGCGAGGAAATCATCGGGCAAAACCCCCGCGTCCTCAATTCCGGCCACCACCCCCGCGCCTTCTTCGACGACCTCTGGGCCACCGTCTCCGCCGGCCGCGTCTGGCACGGCGACATCTGCAACCGCCGCAAGGACGGCTCCCTCTTCTGGCGCGACACCACCATCGTGCCCGACCTCGCCGCGGACGGCCGGCCGCGCAGCTACTTCGTCATCGGCTACGACGCCACCTCGCGCCATCAGCAACTCACCGCCCTGCGCGACAGCGTGAACCGCGCCGAACGCCTCGCCACCGAGGCCACCGCCGCCGCCCGCGCCAAGGCCGAGTTCCTCGCCAACATGTCGCACGAGATCCGCACCCCGATGAACGCCATCATCGGCATGTCCGAACTCCTCGCCGACACCCCCCTCAATCCCTCGCAGCAGGAATTCACCGACACCATCCGCTCCGCCAGCGACACCCTCCTCGCCCTCATCAACGACATCCTCGATTTCTCCAAGATCGAGTCCGGTCGCCTCGACCTCGAAAACACCCCCTTCCTCCTCCGCCACTGCGTTGAGTCCGCCCTCGACCTCGCCCAGCGCGCCGCCGCCACCAAGGGCCTCGACCTCATCCTCTGGATCGATCCCGACGTCCCCTCCGCCCTCCTCGGCGACATCACCCGTCTGCGCCAGATCCTCGTCAACCTCGTCAACAACGCGGTCAAATTCACCGCCCGCGGCGAGGTCCTCGTCACCATCTCCCGCCGTCCCTCCGAGACTCCTCCCTGCCTTCACTTCTCCGTCAAGGACACCGGCTGCGGCATCCCCACCGACCGCCTCGACCGCCTCTTCAAGGCCTTCTCCCAGGTCGACGCCTCCACCACGCGCGAGTTTGGCGGCACCGGCCTCGGCCTCGCCATCTGCTCCCGCCTCGTCGCCACCATGGGCGGCCGCATCTGGGTGGAGTCCGTGCAGGGCAAGGGATCCGACTTCCAGTTTCTCATCCCCGAGTTGCCCGCCCCTTCCGCTCCCCCGGCCCACCTCGCGGGCCCCACCCCCGGACTCCGTGATCGCCGCATCCTCGTCGTCGACGACAACGCCACCAACCGCCGCATCCTCGAACTCCAGCTCAACGGCTGGCACCTGCGCCCCACCTCCTTCGCCTCCGGCCCCGAAGCCCTCGCCGCCGTGGACGCCGGCGCCGCCTTCGATCTCGCCATCCTGGACATCCAGATGCCCGACATGGACGGCTACGCCCTCGCCCAGGCGCTCCGCTCCCGCGCCTCGTTTCAATCCATCCCCATGCTCGCCCTCACCTCCATGGGCGACCTGCCCCCGAAAACCATCGCAGGCCTCTTCAACCGCACCCTCACCAAACCGGTCAAAAACCACCAGCTCCTGCAGACCATCCTCGATCTCGTCACCCCCGACGTCGAGACCTCCGCCGCCGCGTCCGCGCCCGCCGCCGGCCCCGTCGTCTCCGCCAGCCTGCCCCGTCCGCTGCGCGTCCTCCTCGCCGAGGACAACCCAGTCAACCAGCGCGTCGCCATCCTCATCCTTACCCGCCTGGGCGCCGCGCCCCAGCAGGTCGTCGCCGATGGCGTCGAGGTCCTCGAGGCCGTCCGCAAACAGGCCTTCGACGTCGTCCTGCTCGATGTGCAGATGCCCCGCCTCGACGGCCTCTCCGCCGCCTCCGCGCTGCGTCGCGAACCCCCGACCGGCGGCGTGCCCTGGCTCATCGCCCTCACCGCCAACGCCCTCGAGGGCGATCGCGAGACCTGCCTCTCCGCCGGCATGGACGACTACCTGCCCAAACCCGTCACCGCCGTCGCTCTTTCCCGCGCCCTCGCCCACGCCATCACCCAGATCGACGCCCGCGCCCGCGCCGCCGTGGCTTGACCCAAAAGCCTAGGCGTCGACGGATTTGCCCGTCCGGCGCAGCAGCAGCCTGTGCAGCTCGCGCGGGCTCACCGGCTTGGTCACGTAATCGTCCGCACCGGCCGCCAGACAACGCTCGCGATCACCCGGCATCGCCAGCGCGGTGAGCGCGATGATCGGCACCTGCGCTATCTCGCGCTCGGGTCGCGCCCGGATCATCCGCGTGGCCTCCAGCCCGTCCATGGTCGGCATCTGGATGTCCATCAGCACCACATCCGGGCGCGACGCGATGGTCTGGTAGACCGCGAGCCGGCCGTTCGTCGCCACCTCCACCTTGCAGCCCTTGCTCTCGAGGTAGTCCTGGATGGGCAACACATTCATCGGATTGTCCTCGGCGATCAGCACCAGCAGCGGCGCGGGCTTGCCGCCGGCCCGCTCGCCTCCGCCGCCGGCCTCGGAGACCACTTGCGCACGCTGCGCACCATCCTTGGGCGTCTCGGGCTCGATGTGGTGGCGAGGCAGCACGACCGTGAACGTCGATCCTTTTTCGGGCTGACTGACGACCTCGATGCATCCGCCGTGGCCGGCGACCAGCTGCTTGACCAGCGCCAGCCCCAACCCCGTGCCCGCGTAGTCGCGGGCCAGACGGCTGTCGAGCTGCACGAAGGGACGAAACAGCCGCGGCAGGTTTTCTTCCGAGATGCCTATGCCGTGGTCCCAGACCGCGAGCCGCACCGCGCGGGCGTCGGCCGTGATCGTCAATCCGAGCTGGCCGCCCTCCGGGGTGAATTTGACCGCGTTGCCCAGCAGGTTGACCAGGATCTGTTGCAACCGGCGCGCGTCCCCGCGCACCCACAACGGCTCGCCCGGGGTCTCCAGCCGGAGCTCCTGCCGACGCCGCGTCGCGATGGGCTGGACCACCTGCCACGCGGCTTCGCAAATCTCGGCGACCTGGCACGGCGCGAGCACGATCTCGTCCTGCCCCGACTCGATCTTGGCCAGGTCGAGGATGTCGTTGATCAGGTCCAGCAGATGCCGGCCCGAGGAAACCACCAGATCGACGTAGCGCGCCTGCTTGTCTGTAAGGGGGCCGTGGATACGCTCGGCGAGCGACTCCGACAAACCAAGGATGGAGTTCAACGGCGTGCGCAGCTCATGGCTCATCATGGCCAGGAACGCGCTCTTGGCCCGGTTGGCCGCCTCGGCCTCTCGGGCGGAGCGCTCCGCCTCCTGGATCGCATCCTTCAGGCGCTGGTTGGCCTCGCTCAACGACTCCTGGGACTGGAGCAGACGGGCGTTCGTCTCCTTCAGCGGAGTGATGTCGACAAAGGAGCACAATTGATAGCGCATCCCGCCAAACTCCAGCCGGTCGGTGATCGACAACACCGTGCGCAGCCGGCCGGAGCGATCGCGCAAACGCGCCTCCGCCTCCGTGGCCACCGCGAAGCGCATGTCCCCGGACGTATCCGTCGAAATCAGATACTCGTCCACGCGCCGGCCGATCACCTCCTCCGCCGGCGCATCCACCAGGCGCAGGGCGGCGGGATTGGTCTCCACGATGCGACTCGTGTCCTCGCGCACCAGCAGGATGCCGCTCTGCACGGTGTTGAAGATCGCCTCGATGCGCCGGCGGGTTTCGTCGATCTGGCGCTGGTTGCGGATGCTGTGGCGCGTGAGCAGCAGGAACAGGGCGAGCAGGATCACCACCAGCACCGCCGCCATCGCCGCGAGCAGCCCGAGTGCCTGTCCCGCGGGCCCCGCCACCGTGGCCTCCTCGGAGGACACCATCAGCATGCCCGACCAGCTTTCGAGCCGGATGGGCATGTAGTTGGAGATGAAAACATCCTCCGTGCCATTGTGCTGGACGGCATGGAGTAGCCGCCCCTCGTAGCCCTCGCGCGCATCCGCCCTCAGCGCATCCGTGGTTTCGGGCGTGAACTCCGGCGGGGCCGGAATCTGCCGCCCGCCGTGACGAACAATCAGCGTGCCGGCGTTCCGGTCGAGCACGTGGAGCCATAGGTCGGGGTGGCTGATGCTGAATGTGTTGATCAACTCGCGCCAGAAGCGGACTGGCTCGATCACCGCCGCCACCCGGGCGCGGATGGCGCCGTCGGTCGTCTGCACCACGCCCGAGATGACCGGGGCCTGCGGCGTGTCCGTGGGCAATTCCAGCGGCGCCAGCTCGGAAGCGGTGAAGTAGTTCTCGCCCGACATGCGCATCGTCCGCCCCATGCCATCCGGACCGATGACCACCAGCTCGCGCAGCGTGCGCTGGTTCAGCGCGAGGAACCGCCGCACCGGCACCAGCGTCTCCGGCGCGTTCTCTTTCTCCTTTAGCAACCGCTCGTAGGGCAGACTGGTGAGCGAAAACGTGAACTCCTCGCGCACCCGCCAGAAGTCCTCGGCGGCGATGCGGCTGATGCCAAAGGCCAGCTGACGCCCGTTGGTCAACGCGTCGTCGCGGGCATGTTCGCGCAGGCTGCGACCGAGGCCGATCGCCCCCGCCAGCACCACGCAAAGCGCGCCCGCCGCAAGCACTGCGGCCGGCACGAAGACCGACCGGGGAACTGCGCCTCGATGAGGCATGTTGTCAGGACTGCGTTTCAATTCGGCACGACCTCGATCACCGTCCAACCCAGCTCGTGCACGCGCGCGGCGTAGACCATGTGCTCCGTGCCCGCCAGCTGCACCGGGGCGGACTCCGCCCCGTCGGTGAGGAGGCGGCGGGCCATCGTGCGCACGTTGCGGTTCGTGCTCTTCAGCACGTTGTATTCATCGGGCTTGAACGTATCCAGCTTCACCGTCTCGAGGTATTTGTGGTCCTTCAACGGCGGCATCTCCAGATGCTGGATCGCGCTCTCCGTCGCGGCCACCAGCACGCCCTCGGCCGATACGATGGCGATCGCGCGGTCGAGGCGGGAAAAGTAGTGCTCCACCAGCGTCGCGATCGTGATGTCCAGGCCGGGCACACCCTCCAGCGCGCCGTCCACATACACCGGGGCGATCGTGCTCACCATCCAGCCGCGGCCGGCCGGATCGACATACGGCTCGGGCACCCACACCCCGCCCCGGCCGGGATTGTGCGCGGCGTCCGCGAGGTAGTAGAAATTAAACTCGGGGATGTTCATGCGCGGCGGATACTGCGCGACCGTGTCAAACCAGGGGTAGATGCGGTTCATGCTGTGCCGGTCGTTGTAGTAAGCTTGGCTGACCGCCGGGAACTCCCTGCAGATGCGCATCAGCTCCGCGTCCACCGGCTCGGTCAGGTAGGCCACCTCCCGCGCGGTCTCCGTGATCGGCACCACCGCGGAGATCCACAACGCCGCGCCGCCGTCGTCCACCGGCTTGTAGAAGGAGCCGTTGGGCGAAAACACATACTTCGATTGGTCCGCCTTCGCGACCAGCTCCGCCCGGCGGTGATACAGCCCCCCGACGAAGCCCGCCAGCTTCTCCACCTCGATGCGCAGCACGCGCAGATCGTCGTCGAGCCGCGCCGCGATGGGCTCCACCGCCGGCGGCGGAAACTCCGTCCGCGCCTTGCGGCCGCATCCCGTCAGCGGGAGCAGCGCGAGCGCGAGACACACGAGGGACAGGGAGGAACGAAACGATTTCATGACGTGGAAGGGGTGTTGCAAAAATGGACGAAAAACGTGGCGCCCTCGCCGGGCCGGCTCTCGGCCCAGATACGGCCATGGTGCGCGCGCATCAGGCGCGACACGAGGGACAAACCGAGCCCGACGCCCTCGGTGCCGTCCGCCGACGACAGCCGGGAAAATTCTTGGAAGAGCTTCGCGGCCTCCGGTTCGTCAAACCCCACGCCGTTGTCCTTCACGTAGATCACCGGCCCCTCGGCCGATTCCAACGCCCCGATCTCGACCCGAGGCTGCGCCCGGTCCGCCGAGAATTTGAGCGCGTTGGCCACCAGGTTGTAGAACACCCGCTCCACCAGCGCGGGCGAGGCCGGCACCGGGGGCAACGCATGCACCACGATCTCCGGCCGCGGCTTCGGGCACAGCGCCGCCAGCTTCCAGCACAGCTTGTCGATGACCGGCCGGGGATCCAGCGGCTCGTCGACCGTCGACGCGGCGTGCTCCTCCTTCGCCAGCTGCAGGATGTTCGTGATCATCTCCTCCATCATGTTCGCCGCGCCGAGCGCGCCGCCCACGCAGGTCTTCACCTCGGACGACATCGGCAGCGGTCCGGTGTCCAGAAAAGACAGGTAGCCCTTCACCGCCGACAACGGCGAACGCAGGTCGTGCGAGACGAACGCCGCGTAGGACAACAACAACTGGTTCGCCGCCTCCAGCTCGCGCGTGCGCGCCTGCACCCGCGTCTCCAGCTCGCGGTTCATGTTTTCCACCACCCGGCGCGCCTTCACCTCGGCCGTGATGTCGTCCAGCTGGATCACCGCCAGATCCCCGTCCCGCTCCCGCAGGCAGGCTGCGCGCACGTTCATGACGCGCTCCGTCTCCTCCCGCCCCAGCGTGATGACCGCCGGCTCGGGCACGGCTTCGCCCACCAGGGTCTTTTCCACCATGCGGGCGATGAGCGCCGTCGCCTCCGCCGGCAACACGTCGGACAGCACCCGTTCCGCGCGCGGCTGCGCGCCGGACGATAAAAACAGGGCCTCCGCGCGGGCGTTCACCTCGACCAGCAGGCCGTCGGCGCGCACCGTCATGATCGCCGCCGGCGAGAGCCCGAACAGATGCTCGAACCGCGCGCGCTGCTCGGCGATGATGCGATAGCGGTTCAGCCGCGTGATCGTGCGCACCCGAGCCCGCAGCTCCTCATGCGAAAAAGGCTTGGAGATGAAATCGTCCGCCCCGCAACGGATGCCCTCCAGCCGCGACGCCTTGTCGTTCAGCGCGGTGAGCATCACCACCGGCATGCTGGCCAGAGCCGGCGTCGCGCGGAAATGCCGGCAGACCTCGTAGCCGTCCATGCCCGGCATCATCACGTCCAGCAGCACCAGATCGGGACGCAGGATCACCGCCAGCTCGCACGCACGGTGCCCGTCCTTGGCCGTGTGCAACTCGTAGTCGGTCTCGCCAAGGATGGCTTCGAGCGTCGCGAGGTTGGCGTCGTGGTCATCGACCAGCAGCAGACAGGGTTTCATAAATAATCAAATTTCGGGACGCGCTTGATCCGGCAGCACGACCTCCGTCACCAGCCCCGCGGGCTCCGTCCGGCCGCCGAACCGGATGTCCGCGCCCGCCGCGCGCAGCAGCAGCGTGACCGTCGCGAGCCCCAGCCCCATGCCGGGCACCTCGCCACTGAAGGTTTTCTCCAACTGCGAATACGGCTGCCCCAGCCGCGCCAAAAATTCGGGCGGCACCGGCCGCCCCCGGGAAAAAAAGCGCAGCTGACCCGCCCCGCAAAACTCCGCCTCCAACCCATGCGACTTCGCGTCGCTGAACTTGAGGTAGTTCTCAAAAATCTCCGTCAACGCGATCCGCAGCGAGCCGATCAGCCTCGGCTCCGGTCCCTTCACCGGTGCTTCCGCATCGCCGGTGTATCGCAGCACCGGCACGCCGGTCGCCTCCCGCACCTGCTCGAGCAACTCACGCCACGAAAGCGCCGGCGCGGCGTCAGCCGGCAGGGAACGGGCGCACAGGGTCTCGTGATAGCGCAGGATCGAGAGCAACGTGTCCTCCAGCCGGTGCGCGCTCTCCCGGGCCGCCAGCACAAACTCGCGCCCATCGGGCCCCGCCGCGAATTCGGGATCGTCCGCCAGCATGTCCAGCGTCGACGTCATGCCGTTCAGCGGCGTGCGGATCTTGTGCGACAGCAGATGCTGAAAGGTCCACGCCTCCAGCCGGTGGCGTATCCGCTCGGAGCAATCGCTGAACTTCAACAACACATCGCCCGACGGCGTGGAGGCGTCGCGAAACCACTCCGCCCTCAGCCACAGCGAGGAGGCGAACCGTGTCTCCGGCCGATAAATCGTGAACTCGGCGCCAAAGGTGTAATCGCGCGCGCGCAACCGAGCGAACGCATCCTCCGGCTCGGCGCGGTGACCACCCTCGATCCGCGACACGAAATCCACGCCCGGCTCGTCCGGCAGATTGAAAAGTTCGCGGGCCTTGGGGTTGGCCTCCCGCACCGAGCCCGCTGCATCCAGGATGACCAAGGGCTCGGCGGACTGCCTCACCAGCCAGCGCAGCCGCTCCCGCTCGTTTACCAACTCATGGTAGCGGTTCAGCCGCATCGTGGTGCGCACCTTCGCGCGCAGCTCCGCGCCTGGGATGGGTTTCGACAGATAATCCTCCGCGCCCGCGCTCAAGGCCTCCTGCATCGAGCGCGACTGGTCCGCCGCGGACAACACGATGATCGGAATCTCCCGCGTCCGCGGATCCCGCCGCAGGCTCGCGCATACCTCCAGACCGCTCATCCCCGGCATCATCAAATCCAGCAGGATCAGATCCGGCGGCTGCCGCGCCACCGAATCCAGGCACTCCA
>JALOTV010000110.1 GCA_025457685.1 Opitutaceae bacterium | reverse complement strand
CGCCGAGCTCTACATCAGCGGCACCCGCGACGTGCCGGGCCTCGCCGGCGCATCCGGACTCGCTTCCGTCGGCTGGGACTTTGGCACCCTCGATCTGGGCCAGACCAACCATTACCTGCTGGATCTCTCCGACTTCACCGGCTCCCCCGATCCGCTCGAGCTCGCCGTTTCACTAAACTGGTTCGTCGCCGACACTTTCGACCCCGCCACCGGCATCACCACCTACGGCAGCTTCGCCGATCTCAACCTCGAGGTCTGGTCGGTAAGTATTGGCGGCGCCTTCGATACCCTGCTCGCCGCCTCCCGCACCGCGTTCGACAACAGCGAGTTTCTCCGCATCCCGCTCTCCCCCGCCGGCCAGATCGGCCTGCGCGTGCTCTACGCCGGCATGGTATACGATTTCGACGGCCCCCTGGGCGGAGACGTCGCCTACGGCCTGGCCTGGACCACCTCCGTCACCCCCATCCCCGAACCCGCCGCCTTCGCCGCTCTACTGGGACTCGCCGCCCTCGGTCTGGCTGTCCAGCGCCGCCAACCTCGCCGCTAACACCCGCGTCCCAGTCCGCACCACGGAGAACGTTTGCAGAGATCGCCTGCTCGGCGCATCCGCACCCGCAAGAGAGATTTAAGGTAAAACCCGCCCCACCATGTCCCTTTTCTCCCGACTGAACGCCTTCCTGCTCGCCCACGATCTGCGCATTGCCGCCAACCCCTGCGTCAGCCCCGACTTTTGCCTCGATTGGCCCGCCCTGCGCGCCGCCCACGCCGCCGGCGCCACCTCGGTGTATCCAAAAAGTGGATTCACCACCGCCGCCGGCGCGTGGACGCTCTTCGAGCACCCCGCCACCGGCGATCACGGCTGGCACCTCGTCCCCGCCGCCGGTGCCTCCGTGCCGGCCAGTCTCTCCGATGCCGCCCCCGCCGCTGGCGGTGCCGTGATCTTCCCCGCCTCCTGGGCCAACCTGCTTGCGCTCAAAAACCTCATCCAGGAACACGACGCCGACTCCACGATCTTCCCCTCCGCCGGCGGCAACCTCGGCCGCGGCACCCTCGGGGTCGGCGCCCGCTTCACCACCCTGCACTGGCCCGCCGTCGAGTGGACCATGGCCAAGCTCGGCCTCGGCCTCACCGCCAACCAGAACTCCATCCCGCGCGAGCTGGTCTATGACGTGGACGCCATGCTCGACGGCCGGCTCGACACCGTGCCCTTCCCTTTCATCGGAGCCAACGTGCCCGAGGGACACCAGGGCCAGAGCGTCGAGGGCATGAGCCACGGTTGCGTGCTCTCCAAGCTCAAGACCGGCTTCCACCGCCGCCGCATCGCCTGGTCCTTCAACGCCGACCACCAGCCCATCGGCGGCAAGTTCGACGCCCGCGAGGACGCCCTCGTGCGCGGCTGCCTGCTCGCCAGCTACATCACCTTCGATCTCTCGCCCGAACTCGCCGCCGGCACCCGCGCCCGCCTCGCCGACATCGACCCCGCCCTCGTATCCAAAATCCGACTACGCGTCGCCGCCGCCGGCCTCGCCCTCGACGAGGCCGCCTTCACCGCCCTGCTCGAGTCCGTCTGGCCCGCCGTCGCCAAGATGAAGCGCCGCGACGAAAAATACGCCTCCGCCCGCGCCTCCGCCTTCACCACCGAGGCCGGCCGCGCCTACCTGCGCGAGTTGTCCATCGACGAGCTGCCCGGCCTCACCACGCCCGAGACCACCGCCGTCATGCTCGCGCTCTGCGAGGCCCTGGACATGAAGATCCACTTCGTCGCACCCGCCTTCGGCTTCCAGAAAAACATGCCCTACCCCGACAACGCCGCCCTGCGCGCGTTGATCGAGAAGCAGTGGGCCGTTTGCCGCGCCTTCGAGGTCGGCATCGGCTTCCACTCCGGCTCGGGCAAATCCGCCGAGAACTACCAGGTCATGGGCCAGGTGACCGGCGCGCGCCTCGAGATCAAAACCTCCGGTCGCTACACCTACGAAATGGGCCGCGCCCTCTTCACGTCCGCCGACGCCGGCGACCAGGCGCTGTGGCGCGACTGGTATCGATTCACCGTCGAGCTCGCCCTCGCCGGCGCCTTTTCCGCCGACGCCACCGAGCGCAAGATGGCCCGCTCCTTCATCCTCGACGCCCTCACCAAGGCCGCCGCGCCCGGCACCGCCTCCGCCGACGAGGCCACCGTCTTCGCCACGCCCGCCGCCGCCCGCGCCGCCATCGAGGCGCTCCCGCCCAGCCCCGAACACATGTTCTGGTTCGAGTATAACTTTCTCCACGTGCTCGCCGCCGAAGGCCGTGCCGACAAGGCCGCCCTCGGCGACCACACCGCCGCCGGCTACCGCCAGCGCGCCCGCTTCTACGCCATCAGCCAGGAGGGCCGCCTGCGCTTCGCCAAAAACGTCGCGAGCTACCTCCTGTTTCTCGCCGAAAACACCGGCCTCGCCCCCGCCTCGCGCGTCGCCGCCGCCCGCGCCGAACTCGCCGCCACCGCATCCCTCGCCGCTCTCCATGACGCCATTGGGGACTAGGCCGGGACCGGAGCGGGGCGGCGCGCTTGTGCGTGACGATTTTTGTGTGGGCCAAGGCGAAGCTTTTTGTCGCGTCTTCGCATGTTTTTCCCATGCACTGCGTTCCCACTCTCCATGACCACCCTGCGCCCCCTGCTTATCCCCGCTTTCGTCGTTGCCGTCATCGCCTTGGCCGGTTGCGGCAAACAGGCCGATACCTCGGCTAACACCGACTCGCCCGCCGCCCCCGCCAAGATCCGCCTCGCCGCCGTCCCCAAGGCCACCACCCACTCCTACTGGAAAGCCGCCGAGGCCGGCGCCCGCCGCGCCGCCGCCGAATTCAACGTCGAGCTCGAGTGGCAGGGCCCGCTCGATGACTCCAAGGTCGCCGACCAGATCGGCATTTTTAACAACCTCGCCGCCTCCGGCCTCCAGGGCATCCTGCTGTCGCCCACCGACGACAAAGCCCTCGCCCCGCACGTGCGCACCGCCGCCCGCCGCGGCCTGCCCATCGCCATCTTCGACTCCCCGCTCGATGCCACCGCCGGCACCGACTACATCAACTTCATCGCGACCGATAACAAAGCCGCCGGCGGCACCGCCGCCCGGACCCTCGAGGCCCTCATCGGAGGCTCGCCCGCCCACGGCGGCCAGGTCCTCATGATCCGCTTCACCGAGGGCTCAGCCAGCACCCGCCTGCGCGAAGAGGGCTTTACCGCCGAACTCGCCAACTACCCCGCGCTCAAGCTCGCCGCCCAGCAGTTCACCGACGGCTCCATGGCCGGCGCCCAGCGCGTGGCCGAGACCCTCCTGGGCAACTACGTCAAAAACAACAAACTCGAGCTCGCCGGCGTCTTCGCCTCCAACCAGCCCACCGCCGAAGGCACCTACAACGCCCTCAAGGCCCTTCGCGACAAGGGCGTCGAGGTCACCGCCAAGGTCGTCGGCTTCGACGACTCCACCCTCCTCATTCAAGGCCTGCACAACGGCGTCATCGACGCCCTCGTCGTTCAGGACCCCGAGAAGATGGGCTACCTCGGCATCAAGTCCCTCGTCGAGCACCTCCAGGGCAAACCCGTGCAGGCCTACATCGACACCGGCGTCTCGGTGAAGACCAAGGCCAACACGTCCGCCCCCTGAAGCACGCACGCAAGCGCCGCGCTTCCCTCTCCGTCCCCACCCACCCATGAGCGAAGCCGCCGCCCCGCTGCTCACCGTCGCCGGTATCACCAAAAACTTCGGCGCCACCCGCGCGCTCAAAGGCGTGGACCTCACCCTCGCGCGCGGCGAGGTCCTCGCCCTCATCGGTGAAAACGGCGCGGGCAAGAGCACCCTCATGAAGGTGCTCTCCGGCGCCCACCCCGCCGACACCGGCACGATGACTTTCGAGGGCGCGCCCTACGCGCCGCGCGGCCCTCTCCACGCCCGCTCCCTGGGCGTGTGCATGATCTATCAGGAGCTGGCCCTCGCGCCACACCTGAGCGCGATGGAAAACATCCTCCTCGGCATCGAGCCCACCCGGGGACCGCTCATGGATTGGCGCGAGACGCGCGCCATCGCCCGCCGCGCGCTCGATGAGGTCGGCCTGCCTCACCTCGACCCCGCCACCCTCGTCGAGGATCTTTCCATCGCCGAACAACAACTCGTCGAGATCGCGCGCGCCGTCGCCGTCGGTTGCAAAGTCCTCGTGCTCGACGAGCCCACCAGCTCCCTCACCCAGAAGGACGTCCAGGCCCTCTTCGCCCTCGTCCGACGCCTCCGAGCCAAGGGCGTCGCCATCGTCTACATCAGCCACGCCCTCGAGGAGATCGAGGCCCTCTGCGATCGTTTCACCGTCCTGCGCGACGGCGAGACCGTCGGCCACGGCATCGCGGGCCAGGTTCCCACCCACGACATCATCGCCCTTATGGTCGGCCGCGCGGTCGAGGATCTTTACCCGCGCTCCCCGCGCCACGCGGCCGAACCCGCCCTAGAGCTCCGCGCCCTCGCCGGGAAAAAGTCGCCTCGCTCCGCATCCCTCACCCTCCACCGCGGCGAGGTCGTCGGCATCGCCGGCCTCATTGGCAGCGGCCGCACCGAGACCCTGCGCGCGCTCTTCGGCCTGGACGCCGTCGCCTCGGGCGAGATCCGTATCCACGGCAACCTTACCCCGCCCGCCGGGCCCGCCGACCGCTGGGCGCGCGGCCTCGGCCTCGTCTCCGAGGACCGCAAAACCGAGGGCCTCGCGCAAAACCTCTCCATCGCCGAAAACCTTACCCTCTCGCGCCTCGAAGGACTCGGCCCCTGGCGTTTTGTGCTGCCCTCTCGCCAAGACGCCGCCGCCGCTCCCTGGATTCGCGATTTTCCCATCAAGTGCCAAGGCGGACACCAGCCGGTCGAGGCCCTCTCCGGCGGCAACCAGCAGAAGGTCGCCATCGCCCGCCTGCTCCACCACGACTGCGACGTCCTGCTGCTCGACGAGCCCACGCGCGGCATCGACGTCGGCTCCAAGGCCCAGATCTACGCCTGGATCGACAAACTAGCCCTCGGCGACCCCGCCGCAGGCCGCCCGCCCAAAGCCGTGCTCGTGGTCTCCAGCTACCTGCCCGAGCTGCTCGGCATCTGCGACCGCATCGCCGTCATGACGCGCGGCGTGCTCGGCGAGGCCCGCCCCGTCGCCGAGTGGACCGAACACTCCCTCATGCTCGCCGCCACCGGCCAGGACCAGCGCGGATAAAAACCTCCGTCATTCGCGTCCACTCGCGTCCATTCGCGGTTAAAACTCTCTCTTAAAAAATGTCCCAGCCCGCCGCCCCCAAGAAATCCTCTCGCGTCGCCGCGATGTTCGGCCGCCTCGCCGCCCTCGCCGCCGTGTATGCGTTCTTCGCCATCCTCACCCCGGGCTCGAAGGGCTTCATGTCCGACGCCAACACCCAGCTCATGCTGCAGGACATCGCGGTCGTCGCCATGGCCGCCATCGGCATGACGCTGGTCATCATCGCCGGCGGCATCGATCTCTCCGCCGGCTCCTCCATCGCCCTCGCGATGATCACCACCGCCTACGTGCTCAACCTCGGCCCCGAGGGCGAAAAGCTCGTCCACGCCTACCCGCACCTGCTCCCGCTCCTCGCCATCGCCGCCGCCATCGCGGTCTCGACCTTCATCGGCTTCCTCAACGGCGCCTTAGTCACGTGGCTGCGCATCGTGCCGTTCATCATCACGCTGGGCACGATGCAGATGGCCCGCGGCTTCGCCAAACTCGTCGCCAACGAGCAAAACATCTACCCGCCCGCCGCCGTGCAGGATCTCTGGATCGCCCGCCTGCTCGATCCCGCCAAGACGCTCTTCACCTTCCCTTTCCTGCCCCTCGCCGTCTGGCTCGTCATCGGCGCCGCCATCCTCACCGGGCTCTTCCTGCGCTACACCCGCCTCGGCCGCCACATCTTCGCCCTGGGCTCCAACGAAAAGACCGCCGTGCTCTGCGGCGTGCCCGTCACCCGCACCAAGATCGCCGTCTACATGTTGGGCGGCCTCTTCAGCGGCCTCGCGGGCGTGCTCTTCTTCGCCCGCCTCGGCGCCATCGGCCAGCCCACCGAGGCCATCGGCTACGAGTTATTTGTCATCGCCGCCGCCGTCATCGGCGGGGCCAGCCTGCTCGGCGGGCGCGGCACCATCCTGGGCACCATGATCGGCGCGCTCATCATCACCATCCTGCGCAACGGCGGCGTAAAGATGGGCTGGCCGCAATACACCCAGGAAATCGTCATGGGCGCGGTCATCATCGTCGCCGTCGCGATCGACAAACTCCGCGAACGCGGCCGCGCCTAAACGGCGCGGCCCCCGCACGCAACGCGCTCAGTCTTGCGGCTCGGCGCGGTGCGCGTCGGTCGCCAAGGCCGGCGCGAGCGCCTCGCCCTTCACACGGATGCCGGTCATCTTTTTGACGATGGCCGCCGCGTGCTCCGCGCTCACGTCCACCAGGGTGTGACGCTGATGGATGTCCATCGCGCCCACCACGGCGGCGGGCAGACGCGTCACACCCGCGATCTTGCCGACCACATCGGCCGGGGTGACGAGGTGTTTGCGGCCGACGTTTAGGTAGATCGTGGTGTAGCCGGGTTCGCGGCCCGTGCGGGCCGTGCGCTCATACTTCTTTTTGCTCGGGCGTTCGGCCCGCGCCTCGAAGCCGTCTGCCTCGCGCTCGACCGGAGCCTGATACTTGGGTGCCGCCTTGTGCGCGGCGGGCTTCGGCGCCGGCGCGGGCACGGGGCGGGCCGGCATGGTCTCGTCGTCGATAGGGCGCGACACCTTCGGGGCGGGCAACACGTTCGCGTCCGCTGGCGAGTTCGCCTCGCCGGGCGCACCCGGCGCCCCGCCGGTCAGGAGGTGAATCAAGGCCGAGGCGATGTCCGCGCTGCCGTAGCCCTGCTCCAGCAAACGGTCGATGATGCGGTCCTGCGGGCGGAACTGTTTCGCGTCCAACGTCGCGCGCAGTTTCTCAAAAAATACGCTCTCCCGCGCCTCCTCCACTTGATCGAGCGAGGGCACGCGCTCGCGACGCAGCGGCAGGCGCGCGTAGCGGATCATGTTCTGGAGGCCGTAGATCTCGCGGCCGCTCACGAAGGTGAACGCCTTGCCCGTGCGCCCGGCGCGCCCGGTGCGGCCTACGCGGTGGGTGTAGTCCTCGGCGTCGTTCGGCAGATCGTAGTTAAACACCACCTCGAGGTCGTCCACGTCGAGGCCGCGCGCCGCCACGTCGGTGGCGACGAGAAACTCAAAGCCGCGCCGGCGGAACTTGTCCATCACCCGCGTGCGCGTGGCCTGGGTGATGTCGCCATGCAGGCGATCCACCGCGTAGCCGCGCGAGGACAGGATCTCGGCGAGCTCGTCCACCATGTTCTTGGTCGCGCAGAAAATGATGCCGTAGCGGAAATCATGCAGATCGATCAGGCGGGTGAGCGCCTCGACCTTCGAGCGGCGGTCCACCTCAAAGTAAACTTGATCCACCTTGGGTGCGTTTTGCGCCAGCGCCTCGATCTTCACCCAGGCCGGATCCTTCGTGTAGCGCTGGATGAGCTGCTTGATCGGCGGCGGCATGGTCGCCGAGAAAAACAGCGACTGACGGCCCTCGGTCGGCGCGGCCGCGAGGATGTGCTCGATGTCGTCGCGGAAACCCATGTCGAGCATGCGGTCGCACTCGTCGAGGATAACGATCTTGAGGTGGTCTAGCTTGATCGTGCCGCGCTCCATGTGGTCCATCACGCGACCGGGCGTGCCGATCACGATCTGGGCACCGGCGTCCAGCGCGCGGAACTGGCGCTCGTAGGACTGGCCGCCGAAGATCGGCACCTCTCGAACGCCGCGTTTGAAAAAGGCCAGCTTCGCAATCTCCTCCGCCACCTGCACCGCGAGCTCCCGCGTGGGGCACAGGATCAGCGCCTGCACCCTCTTCACCGCCGGATCGATGCGCTCCACCGCCGGGATACCGAAAGCGGCGGTTTTGCCAGAGCCCGTGGCCGATTGGCCCACCACATCGCGACCTTCCAGCAGCAGCGGGATCACCGCGGTTTGGATGGGCGAGGCCTCCTCGAAACCCATCTTATCGACAGCCTTGAGCACTTCGGGCGAGAGCCCCAGTTCCTTGAACGGACGTTTTTCCATGCGCGCAGCCTGTCGAAGCCGCGACCAAAAGGAAGCGGTTTAAACAAGCGGGCGGGATTACGACCTATTTTCGCTCAGGATCCGACCTGCGCGAGGTAGGGCTCGATCGCACGGAAGCCCGCCCGCGCACAGAGCGCGTCCCGCTCCGCCTCCGTGGCGCAGAGGTAGAGCGCATAGCCGCCATGCCCGCCGCCGCAGTATTTCCACGCCAGCGGCTTTATCCCGCCAAGCGCCGCCGCGCCGGTCTCTCCCGACGCCGGATCAGCGGGCAGGGGCCGCATGCCCTCGCCCGCCTGCATGGCGTAGGAGATGCGCACCGCCTCGGCCAGCAGGCCGAGATCGTTTTTCCACACCGCCTCGCGCGCCACCGCGCCCGCCCGCTCGATGGCTTCGTAGTCGCGGCGCTTGTCCACATTGCCCGGCGTATCGTGCGAGGAGCCCGTCCAGTAGATCGCCATGCGTCCCCGCAGCATCTCGCCGGAAGTCTTCACCTCAAGCTCGGGTCGCGCCCCGCTTCGCCACACGCACAGGCCGGTCTCGGCGATCACCGCCGGGTCTTGCCAACCCACGCCGAGATCGAGCTCCGCGCCCACGCCGTTTTTTCCGTTCAACAAGGCCCACGCCCCGCTGCCGCCCAGGCCGGCGTTGCGCTCATAGGTCCACGACCGCAGCGACACCGTCGGCGAGATCGCGCAGTTCACCACGAAGGCGCCCGGGCGCGCGTAGCGCGGCACATCCAGCCACCCGCCGCCAAAGTCCACCCGCAAGGGCGCCTCCTGCGGCGCCTTGATCCAGCGCACGATCTCGCTGGTCGAGATGGGCGCAAACTGCGGAGGCGTCTTCGGCAGCTTGACGTATTTCGCCCCCACCTCCGCGCACA
>JALOTV010000109.1 GCA_025457685.1 Opitutaceae bacterium | reverse complement strand
TCGATTTCAACGACATCACCAGCATGTTCGGGCGCGCGGTCGTCGAGGGCGTCTTCGGCTACCAGCCCGATTACCCCAATAATCAGGTCCGCATCCAGCCCGCCCTGCCCCCCGCCTGGGACCACGCCTCGCTGCGCACGCCCGATTGCTCCTTCGCCTACCGCCGCGAGGGCGCGGTCGACACATACCGCGTCACCCTCCTCCGCCCCGCCGCCCTCCAACTGCGCCTGCCCGTTTACGCGCAGACCGTCCGCTCCGTCACCGTCAACGGCCGCCCCGCCGCCTTCGAGGTCCGCCCCTGGGCCGGCTTCGGCATGCTCTTCGTCGAGGCCCCCGTCGGCCGCGAAGCGCTCGTCCGCCTCGAACTCGCCGGCCGCCGCCCCGGCCCCGCCACCGCGCTCGAAGTCGAATCGCGGATCAACCAGCCGCTCGACCTCGCCCTGCCGTCCCCCGCCGCCGAGGTGCTCGATCCTCAGGGCGCCCTCGCTTCTGCGCGCCTCGCGAAAAACACCCTCGCCGCCCGCGCCGACGCCACGCCCGGCCAGCGTCTGCTTTTCCTGCGCATGAGCGGCGATGTGCCGTGGTATCAGCCGGTCAAGCTGCGCCTAACCGATCCCGAGGGCGAGGCCGCCCGCGCCATCCAGTCGCCGCGCAGCGCCCCCGCCGACGCCCGCTGGCGCACCATCGACCTCGCCTCCGTCCTAAACGGCGATATCCGCGCCATCTACAAGCAGGACTACGTCTCCCCGCGCCCCAACACCGTCTCCATGCGCATCGCCCGCGATGGCTGGGGCGCCTGGACCTTCCGCCACTGGAAGATCCCCGCCCCCGAGCCCAAGCTCGATCAACTCGACGCCCTCGCCGCCGGCGACGGTCTCGTGCGCACGCCGCAAAACGTCGTCTTCACCCGCCCGTCCGAGACCGCCCACAACATCGCCTTCACCTCGCTCTGGGACAACTGGCCGCGCCAGGTCTCCGTCCCGGTGGACGCCTCCGGCGAGACCGTCTGGCTTCTGCTCTGCGGCACCACGCCGCCCATGCAGCTCCAAATCGCCAACGCCGTAGTCAAATTCCACTACACCGACGGCGTCGTCGAATCCCTCGACCTCGTGCCGCCGGTCAACTTCTGGTCCCTCGCCCGCTTTGGCCGGGTGGACTACGACTACACCCGCGACGGCTTTGTCCTCCCCAAGGAGCCGCCACCGCAGGTCCGCCTCGGCGCCGACTGCCGCGCCATCGTCGCCGGCTGGAAGCTCCGCCCCGGGGTGCGGCTCGCCTCCGTCTCCCTCGAAACCCTCTCCCCCGAGGTCGTCATCGGCCTCATGGGCCTGAGCGTCCAAAACCCCGCGCCTTGACGAGGAGATACAAAGGCCCGCGCCCTGCACCACGTTGCGACCCTGTCGGCCCTTCGCGCCTTCAGGTTAAAATCTGAATCGGTCGAGTAACGCGTGTCAGCCGCGCGCGCCACGCTTGCGCGAGCTCCGCACCTCGGCCGCCAGATTCGGCGCCACCACCCGGCTGCGCTGGCGAAACTCCCGCGGACTCATCCCCGTCGCCTCGCGAAACACCCGGCTCAGATAAGTGTAGGAGGCGAAGCCGCACTTCTCCGCGATCAGCGTGATCGGGTCGTCCCCCGCCGCCAACAGCAGCCGCGCGCGGTTGATCCGCGCCGCGCCATCGGGTTGGCCTTCACCACGTCATCCACCGAGATCGGCTCGTGCGCGTGGTCCAGGATGTGCCGGATCACGTCCGCCATGCGGCGGTCGGGCACCGCCAGCGTGTCGGTCGAAAGCTTCTCGATCACGCCCAGCGGCTCCACTTCCACCAGCATGCGCGCCGGCTTCTGCCCGCGCATCATGTCCGCGAGGATCGAGGCCGCCATCCCGCCGATCTGCTCGCCCGCGAAACGCACGCCCGACTGCGGCGGGTGCGAGGCCTCGCTAAGCAGCTCGTCGTAGTCCGATCCCAATACCGCCACGTCGTGCGGCACCGAGATGTCGGCAAACAGGCACGCGTCGATCACCCGCCGCCCCACGCTCGGCCCCCAGCACAGCAGCGCCGCCGGCTTGGGCAGGGCGCGCAGCCACGCCACCAGCTCAGCATGCCGGTCCAGCTGGTTGAAAAACGCGCAGGGGAACCCGCGCTCCTTCAGCGCCCGCTCAAAGGCGTGAAACTGGGTCTGCACGTAGTCCTGGGCCGGGTTGCCCACGTAGCCGAAATGCACGAAACCGCGCGAACGGAAGTGCTCCGCCGCCAGCCGCGAGGTGGCCTCCAGACTTCCGATCACGCGGGGAAACACCGGCCCGCCCTCCAGCCGGATCGACGAGACGTTCACCACCGGCAGCCCGGTCGCCGCCAGCGCCCTCGCCTGCGCCGCCGTGCCCACCCGCGCGATGATGCCGTCCAGCCGCACGCCCTCCGGCGGCGTGAAGGTGTCCTCGCTCGTCTGCGGCTCGATGTGCACATGCCAGTGCCCGTGGTCGCGCGCATACTCCAGGATGCCCGACACGATGCGCCGGCCCCAGGCGCTGGCGGTCTCCACGCACAGCGCCACCGAGGGGATGGCGCGGGCGCTCGGTTGTGTCGCGGTCACTCGGCGGGATGGGGTGGGCATATCTCGTGACTTGGGGGTTGGCGCCGTTCGCTGGAGCGCGCTCGACCCTCCTAGTGCGGCGCGCCTCGCCGATGCAATGCGAAGCACGTCTTCTGGCGGAAAACTGCACAATTCCTACGGCAGGTCGCATATCTCTTCCGCCACGTTCTGCTAATCTCGGGGGCACACTCCTCCACTACGATGCGTTCAAAACCCCGTTACCCGTCCTCCCGCGGCTTCACTCTCATCGAGCTGCTCACCGTCATCGCCATCATCGGCATCCTCGCCGCGATCATCATCCCCACCGTCGGCCGCGTGCGTCTCCAGGGTCGCGTCGCCCAGTCCGGCAGCAATCTTCGACAGGTCGCGATGGGGCTCACCATGCTCGCCGAGCTCAACCGCGGCTACTACCCGTCCGGTGAGTTTGATCCCGGCACCGCCAGCGGAGCCGTTCCCTATAATTTCTGGAAGGCCGAGCGCGGCCTCCCGTCCATCCTCTACCCCCAGATCGCCGCCGCCCGCAAAGCCGAGTTCGGCGCCTGGTATGGCCAGCACAAGGCCGTCATCGACGGCACCGTATTCGCCAGCCCACTACGCGAATCCGACACCTCGCCCGTCCTTTCGGCCATCTCCTACGGCTACAACTACGAGATCACCCGCAACGGCCAGAAGCTGCGCCTCGCCGAGATCTACCCGCCCGCCCAGACCCTCATCGTCGCCGACGTGTTCAAAACCAACCAGCTCCGCGTGGGCGGCCTGAACGCCCGCAACGGCGCCAGCTCGGAATACGCCCGCGACGGCCGCACCCTGGTCGGCTACCTCGACGGTCACGTCGAATCCCTCACCCGGGCCGAGACCGACGAGCTCAACGACAACCAGACCGACCGCGCCAAGCTCGCCTGGGGCCGCCGCTGAGACGCCACAGCCACCCGGTCCGTCCGGAGCCCCACCATGTTTCTCATCGACTCCGCGTCGCCGGAACCGGTCACGCTCGACACCACCAGCGCCTCCCTGGCCCTGCCCGGATTCTCGCCCGATCCGTCGATTGTCCGCGTCGGCTCCGACTACTACCTTATCACGTCCACCTTCCAGTTCTTCCCCGCCATCGCGATCCACCACTCGCGCGATCTGGTCCGGTGGAGCATGATCGGGCACGTGTTCTCCCGTCCCGAAGAACTCGATCTCTCCGACTTTTTCGACGGCTGCGGCATCTGGGCGCCCGACATTTCCCACCACGCCGGCGAGTTCTACATCTTCTTCTGTCTTGTCCAGCTCACCCAGGACCGCCGGGTGAACGTGCGGGGCAACTACATGGTGAAGTCCCGCCACATCCTCGGCCCCTACTCCCGCCCCGTCCAACTCACCACCGAGGGCAACGATCCCTCCCACTTCGTCGACACGGACGGCTCCCACCACCTGCTCTACGCCGCCGGCATCCCGCGCGGCAAAGGCGTGAAAATAGTTCGTCTGTCCGATGATTGCACCCGCGTCGTCGGCGAGCCGCGCTGGCTGGAATTCGAGCCCGAGAAACGCGCCCCCGAGGGCCCGCACCTCGTCCACAAGGACGACCACTACTACCTCACCCTCGCCGCCGGCGACGGCATCTACCGGGGGCACCACCAACTCATCGCGCGCTCCCGCCACTTGCACGGGCCCTACGAGCCCAGCCCGCTCGGCCCCTTCATCGTCGAGCGCAGCCCCGAGGCCGAATTCTATCATCACGGCCACGCCAAACTCGTCACCACCCCGGAAGGCCTGTGGCGCGCCGCCTACCTGCTGCGCCGCCGCACCGGAGGCTTCAGCCCCCTGGGCCGCGAGACCGCCATCGAGGCCGTGCATTGGCGCGCCGACGGCTGGCCGGTGCTCAATGCGGGCGACGGCCCCGCGGATCGCCCGCCCCCCCCTCCCGCCGCGCTGCGCGACGACTTCGACACCGCCGCCCTAGACCCCTCCTGGATGTTCATCCGCCGGCCCCTGCCCGGAGGCCACGACCTCGCCGTCCGTCCCGGCTTCCTCCGCCTCGCCGGCGGTGTCTCCGCGCCCGACGCCCTCGTCGGGGTAAACGCCGTATTGCGTCGCGAAACCAACCACGCCTTCGTGGCCACCACCCGCCTCGAATTCGTCCCCACACCCGCCTCCGAGGCCGGCCTGCTCGCCTACTACGACACCTCCTCCCACGTTCGCTTCGTGGTCGCGGGCGACCTCGGCGCCATTCTCCGCCTTAGCATCCAGGATCGCGGCTGCCACCGTATCCTCGCCGAGACACCTCTCCTCGACACCGACACGATCTTCCTGCGCATGACCGTGCGCGGGCTAGTCCGCGAGTTCGCCTTCAGCTACGATGGTATGCGCTGGCTTTCCGCCGGCACCGCCCCCGACTGCTCCTGCATGAGCGACGAGGGCACCGCCAATTGGGGCTTCACCGGCACTTTGGTCGGCCTCTACGCCCGCCGCTCGCCCGAAGGCTCCGCTCTCCGCGCCGACTTTGACTGGCTCGCGATCGACCCCGCCTGATCGGTCCGCGACCGCGCCCAACGCTCCGGCCGCCCGCCGCCTCTGACGGCAGACCCCGCCCTTTCCCATGTCCATCGCCGCCTCGTCGCCCCACGCCGCCTACACCGCCCCGCGCCGCCACATGTGGCTCTGGGGCATAGGCACCATCGCGGACGCGCTCATGATCCAGACCTTCGGCCTGATCATGCCCATCTTCAACACCGGCTTCGGCCTCGATGCCGTCCTGCTCAGCTGGGCCATCATGATCCCGCGGCTGGTGGACGGCCTCACCGATCCGTTCATGGGCCACCTCTCGGATAATCTCCGCACCCGCTGGGGCCGCAGAAAACCCTTCCTCGTCGTCACCTCCATCCTCGGGGCCATGGTCGTCGCCGGCATCTGGTGGGCCGATCCCTCCTGGCCCAAGTCCTGGCAGTTCGCCTACCTCGTCGTCTTCGCCACCCTCTACTACACCACCTGGGGCACGTTCTCCATGAGCCACTACGCCCTCGGCTACGAGCTCACCGACGACTACCACGAACGCGCCCGGGTCATGGCCATCCGCACCGTGTTCCTCCAGTTCGTCGTGCTCGCCGTCTCGTGGACCTACTGGCTCGCCTTGCGACCGGTCTTCGGCGGCGAGATCAACGGCATCCGCTGGATCGGCGGAGCCATGGCCGTGCTCATCATCGTCACCGGACTCGTGCCCGTTTTCGCCTGCAAGGAGCGCTTCGCCCAAGCCAACCGCAAACACCCGCCCATCCTGCAGTCGATGAAGGAGGCTTTTCGCCTGCCCGCCTTCCGCACCTACATCGCGCTGCGCTTCTTCGCCGCCTTCGGCCTCGTCGTCTTCAACCAGCTCATCTTCTACGTGAACGTCTACCACGTGTGCGCCGGCGACAAGAGCCTCGCCACCAAGCTCGTCGGCCTGGGCACCATGCTCACCGTCGGGATCTCCGTCGCCATCCTGCCCCTCGTGCCCCGCCTCAGCCGCCGCATGGGCAAGCGCAACGCCGTCATCGCCGGCTGCGCCATCGCCCTGCTGCAGGCCTGCGTCGTGCCCCTTCTCTACAACCCCGCCCAGCCCTACCTCCAGCTCGTCGCCGCCGCCCTCACCGCCCCGCTCGTCGCCATCGCCATCGTGCTGCGCGACGCCATCGTGCCCGACATCTGCGACCTCGACGAGCTCGAGAGCGGCCTGCGCCGCGAGGGCCTCTTCACCGCCGTCGTATCCTTCGTCTACAAACTCGAGGTCTCCCTCTGCGTCGTGCTCGTGGGCTACATGCTCAAATACTCCGCCTTCGACCCCAAGCTTCCCCTCCAGTCGCCCGAAGTGCTCGCCCGCCTGCAATGGTCGGCCTTCCTTCCCAACATCGTCTTCGCCGCCCTCGCGCTCGTCTGCGCCGTGCGCTTCCCCGTCACCGAACAGGTCATGCGCGAGGTCCGCGCCAAGCTCGACGCCCGCCGCGCCGCCGCCCCGGCCGCCTGACCTCGCGGCGCGCCGCGATTTTTGGTCTAAGGCCGCAGCGGTATCGCCACGTTCGTCGATATCCGCCCGCCGGTTCTGTAGCCGTCCGCCGCGCCGAAAAGCGCCACCGGCTCGTCGCCGTCCAGCAACACCGCCGGTCGCTCCAGCTTGGTCGCGCTGAGGGTGCCGTCCGCCAGCGCGTAGTGCGCGCCGATGACTTTCGCGTGCTTCGCCGCCCGCCAGTGCAGGCCGTCGCCGGATTCGAACAAGGCGATGCCGCCGGCCTCGCCGGTAAACTCGCCCACCACATCGCGCGCGACCGCATAGTAGCGCGCCCCGTGCGTGCGGCTGAACCACACGAAGGGATCCTCCGCCAGCATCCAGTGCTTCGCCGCCGCCGGATTCTCCGCCTCGAAGATGCGCCCCGGCGTCTTCACAAACGGCCCCGTCGGCCGCGCCGCGATCGCCGCCCCGTAGCGCACCTTGCCGCCCATCACCTGACCCGGCTCCCGCGCCACCGCCTTGTAGATGAGCAACACGCTCCCATCCGGCCGCACCACCGCCGCCGGATTGGTCACGCACAACGAATCAAACGCCGCCGCGTCCGAGCTCACGTCCACCACCGGCGCGTCAAACCGCGTCCACGGCCCGGCCGGATGCTCCGCCACCGCCACCCCCACCCGCTGGTTGTTGCGATGCGTGGGATAGTCGCGCCCGTCGCCGTGGTTGCCCATGTAGTAGAGGTAATACTTCCCGTCCGGATGCCGGATCACGTTCGGGTTGTGCGTCGCGTCGCCGTCCCAAAATTTTTTCCCCGTCGCCGGATCCACCCCGCGCGCCGGCAAGGCCACGTTCACCGGGCGAAACGGCCCGAACGGTCCGTCCGACACCGCGTAGGCGATCTCCGAGCGCAAGGCCCACCCCGGATGAAACCCCGCCCGCTCCGGCCAGCGCGAATACAGCAGATGGTATTTCCCGTCCTCACCGCGGATCGGCGCGCCGCACCACACGAAAAACCCCGGCTCCGAGAACCGCGCCCCCGGCGGCAGCGGCTGCACGCCCCCGCCCAGGTCCAGCTCCGGCGCGACGGCCGTCACCGCCGGCGCCACCGCGACCGCCGTCTCGCGTCCGAGATAACCATGACCGTAGCTCGCCCGCACTTCGCCCGCCGCGCGCGGCAGCCGCACCCGCCCCGTCAACGCACGCGAGTTTGGCGAGTTCTCCGTCACCGCCACCCGGTGCCGCCCGCCCGCTCCGTCCGTGACCAGCACCTCTCCCGTCTCTACCTTGGCGGGATCAAAATTCAGGGGCGCCACCAGCGTCACCACCCACTCGTCCCCGTCGCGCGCCAGCGAGAGCGCGGTCCGCGCCCGGGCCAGGTAGGCGAGCGAAAGATTGAAGGGCGTGTTGTGCTGGATCCAGCCCTCCGTCCAGCCGATGTCCCCGACCTCGGGCCGAAAGGGGAAGTGCGCGTTCTTCGGACTGCCATCGAGCACGAAGCGCGCCTTCTCCAGCTTGCCGATGCCGCCGATATGCCGGTGATACCAGCCGTGCTCCACGCCCTCGATCTCCCGTGCCGCAGCATACGAGAAATGCCGCCCGGTCGGATTGCGGCCGAACACGCTGTCCACCTGCGCCCATGCGATTTGCCTCAACCGTTCCGCCTTCGCCGCATCGGCGATGTGCGGCAGGGCCGCCATGATCGCCGCCGGCAGGCCTGCCACGTTGCCCGGCTCGTTCCACATCGTCGGCGCCGTGCCCATCGGCGTCCAACTGTCCGGCGCGTCGCCCAGCTTGCGGAAATCCCACAGGTTGGCGGAACGCCGGATCACCACCGCCGCCCACGCCTCGATCTTTTCCCGCAACCCCGCCGGCGCCCGCCCCGGATACCCTTCCAGCAAATGCGCCAGCCCCGTCATGGTGATAAACTCGCTCATGCGCTGCCCCTTCGTGGTCTGCGGATCCTCCCAGTCCAGGTTCGCCACCATCCACTCCGCCTGGCGCACCGCCGCCTCCAGATACCGGCCCGCGTCGGCCCGGCCCTCGCGCTTCGCCACCTCGTGCATCAACAGGTTGGGCTGCACGGAAAAACCCGGGGGATAGGCCCCCTTCGTCCCGCCCAGCCGCGTCTTCAGCGCGAACAAATCATGCTCCGGGCTCTCGTCGTAGGGATACTTGTGGTCCGCCTTGGCCTGCCCCCAGACGGAAAACGCAAAGTCCCGCACCACCCGGTAATTTTGCTCGGGCAGATAGTCGGCCAGCGCCGGCCAGGCATAGAGGAAATACGCCAGCTGCGACTTCATCAGCTCGTGCGTCGTCCCCTGGGTCACGATGATGTCCGCCCCCCAGTGGATCAACTTCACCAGATCCGGCGCCTCCGGTCTCGGCGGCTCCAGCTTGCCCCACAGCTTCGGATCCGCCGGCGCCTCATACGCCACCTGCCTCGGCATCCGCGCATAGGCCGACGGATTCGATATCCACTGCGGCACGAGGGTGTGCAGCTGCCACCCGAAATGGTGGTCGTCGCGCCAGCCATAGGACCCGCGGCACACCGCGCGCTCGTTGCCCACGTAATGCCGGCTATCGATCATGAAATCCACCGCCCCCTGATAAGTCACGCGCTCCAGCCACCACTGGCCGACCCGGAAAGGCACCGACACCCGCCCGCCCGCCGCGATGACGTAATCGCGCGCGTCGCCGGGCTCGAAAGCCGAAAAGTCACCCGCCTGTCCCCGGATCTCGCCCGCGAACACCGCCGCCCCCGCGGTCGCCCCCGCGGGCCGCACCTCGAACCGCGTGCCGTCCGCCAGCCCGGGCGCGGTGAAGCGCTTGGGCTCCCCGGCGCTGAATCCGCTCTGGTTCAGGAACAGCTCCACCGGCGCCTCCTGGTCCGCCCGGCGCGGGATCGCCGGCACGCCCCCCGCCGAAAGGGGCCACACCACCACCTCACCCACCCGCGCCTGGTCGCCGCCCGTGTCCGTGATCCAAAGGCGTAGTTTTCGGGTGAATACGGGAACCGTGTCGTCGAAACGCAGCTCCAGCTCGGCCCGGATGTTGCCGGTCACCGTCGCCGAGGGCACATCCACCCAACGCCCGTCGCGCTCGAACTGCACCGTGAAATCCCGCAGCGCCGCCACCCCGTTGGCCCCCGAGAAAAGATGCAGGCCCGCCAGCGCGGTCGGCGCCGCCAGCTCGATCTCCAGCCACTGCGGCACGGCCGCCCCGTCGCTCCTCCAGCGCGAACGCGCCGACCGGTCCCCGTCCACCGCCCGCGCCGCCTCCGATCCCGCCACGCTCGTGCTCGCGCGCGCCCCCGCCACCCGCAACGGCTCGCCCCCCGCAAAAACCGCCGGCGGCAGGACGGCAAGACACAAGGCGACCAGAGTGCGGCGGGAGAACTTCATCGGGAAGAGACGGGGTTGCGGTTTGAGCGATCAGGGGAAGAGGCGAACAACTCCGCGCCCGCGAACGGGCGGCCTGGGCCGCCCGCGCGACGCATGCGCGGCGATGATGGGTATTCCGTTAGCCCCCCCAAAGTAACACCCCAAAACGCCCGCCCGTCCATCCACCGCCCCCTCCGCGGCTTCTACCTCCCCCGCCGCGGACTAATTTCGCCAACTTTCCGACAATCCGTGCGTGTCGTTCGCGCAGATTTTGCCCTAGCCTGCGCCTTCATCCTTTTCCCATGAGCACCACCACCCCCATCCGTGTCGCAGTCACCGGCGCCGCCGGCCAAATCGGCTACGCCCTCCTCTTCCGCATCGCCTCCGGCGCGATGTTCGGCCCCGACCGCCCCGTCATCCTCCAGCTCATCGAGGCCCCGGTCGAGAAGGCCATGAAGGCCCTCGAAGGCGTCGCCATGGAGCTCGACGACTGCGCCTTCCCCCTGCTCAAGGGCCTGGTGCTCACCGACCAGCCCGAGGTCGGCTTCAAGGACGCCAACTGGTCCCTACTCGTCGGCGCCAAGCCCCGCGGCCCCGGCATGGAGCGCGCCGACCTCCTCAAGGATAACGGCAAGATCTTCCCGCGTCGCCGCCGACGACGCCCGCGTCGCCGTGGTGGGCAACCCCGCCAACACCAACTGCATGATCGCCGCCTCCCAGGCCAAGCGCCTCACCCCCGATCGCTTCACCGCCATGGTGCGCCTCGATCAAAACCGCGCCCAGACCCAGCTCGCCAAAAAGGCCGGCGTGGACCTCACCGCCGTGAAGGACATCTTCATCTACGGCAACCACAGCCCGACCATGTTCCCCGCCTTCGCCCACGCTACCATCAACGGCAAGAAGGCCACCGACGTCATCACCGACCACGAGTGGCTCAAGGGCCCCTTCCTCGAGACCGTCGGCAAGCGCGGCGCCGCCATCATCGCCGCCCGCGGCGCCTCCTCCGCCGCCTCCGCCGCCAACGCGCTCGTGGACCACGTCCGCGACCTCATGACCCCCGGCAAGATCCACTCCGTCGCCGTGAAGTCCGAGGGCAACTACGGCTTCGATCCCAAAGTCTGGGCCGGCATGCCCGTGCGCACCACCACCCCCGGCAGCTACGAGATCATCAAGGGCTACGAGATGTGCGATTTCTGCAAAGAGAAGATCGCCATCACCAACAAGGAACTCGTGGACGAACGCGCCTTCGTCGCCGACCAGATCGGCGGCTAAAAAATCCTCCCGCCTGTTGTGGCCGCGCCTGTCCCCAGGCGCGTTCCGCAGCGCCCCGCCCTTCGCCGCGTCCCCATCCGGGACGCGGCTTTTTTTGCCCCTCTTCTTCGCTTCCTTCGCGTCCTTTGCGTCAAAAACCTCACCCACCCCGCCGCACCTCCGACGGCGCGCACCCGAACTGCTTCCGAAACCGCCGCGAGAAATACAACGCATCCGCGAAGCCCGTCTCCCGCGCCACCTCCCCCACCGGCAGATTCGTCGTCGCCAACAAACTCCGCGCCGTGTCCAGCCGCAGTTGCTCGCTAAACCGCTGCGGCGAGGTCCCCAGCTCCGCGCGAAACAGATGCCCGAGGCGCGACTCCGACAGCCCGCAGTGCGCCGCCACCTTCGCCAGCGCAAAGGGCTCATCCACCGTGGCCGCCAGATAACTCGCCGCCCGCCGCACCCGCTCATCCACCTCCGCGAAAGGCCCGCCCGCCTCCAGGCGGAAAATCCATAGCAGCGCCTCCTCCAGCGCGTTCATCGCCAGCTCAGCCGCCCCCGCCCCGCCCAGCCGGCTCGCGGTCAACATCCGCTCCAGCGCCGCCTGCACCGCCGCCTCCGTCGTCCCGGTCAGCCGCACCCGCCCCACCCCCGGTGCCAGCCTCGGCCACAGCAACCACGGCCGCCAGTGCGCCCTCGGCCGGAAATGCGCCCACCGCAGATGCCACCGCCCCGCCGTCTCGTCCGTCGCATAGTCCTGCGCCGCCCCCGGCGCGTAGAGCAGCGCCTCCCCCGCCTCCAGCCGCCGCGCCACCCCGCCCGCCCGCACCCGCCCCGCCCCTCCGCAGGTCACGATCAGCAACCAGTCCCCGCTCCCGCGCGGCCGCCAGTTGTCATAGCCCCGCCCCATGCGAAACTCGCTGCACACCAGCAACTCGACCGGAACATGGGGCGTGATAGGACGGCTCATAAACAAACGCGCGACGCGCAGCCGGATAATCCATGCCTTCGCCCGCCGCGTCCATTCCCTTTCCGCCCCGCCCGCGCTATCGTCTGCTCCGCTCGTCGCTCCCGCATCACCTCCCCTTCTCCCATGGTCGCCCCCACCGAACTCCAGTCCATCCCGTCCGCCGCCTCCGCCGACTCCCCCCCGCCGCCCATCTCCGCCGCGCAGATCGAGCAGTTTCACCGCGACGGCTGGTGCGTCGTGGACGCCCTGTTCTCCCCCGCCGAGATCGACGCCATCGAGGCCTTCTTCGAGGAATTTAAAACCAACGGCGCCGCCATCTATGACGGCGAGTCCCGCTTCGAGGACATCGATCCCGCCAAGCGCCAGCTCCGCGCCATGCACCCGCACCGCCACAGCGAGCAGGCCAAGACCTGGGCCCTCCAGCCGCGCGTGCTCGCCGTCCTCGGCGCCCTGCTCGGCCACCCCGCCCTGCTCGCCCAGACCATGTATTATTTCAAGCCCCCCGGCGCCAAGGGCCAGGGCATGCACCAGGACAATTTTTATCTCCTCGCCGCCCCCGCCACCTGCATCGCGGCCTGGACCGCCATCGACGCCGCCACCCTCGACAACGGCTGCCTCTGGGTCGTGCCCGGCTCCCACCGCCACGCCATCCACTGCCCCAAGGAAGTGCCCGGCGAAAACTGGAACAACTACGGCGACTCCCACATCAACCCCTTCCCCCGCGACGCCAAACCCATCCCGGTCACCGTCCCGCGCGGCTCGACCATGTTCTTCGGCGGCCAGCTCATCCACGGCTCCGGCCCCAACCGCACCGCCACCACCTCGCGCCGCACCTTCATCGGCCACTACGTGGACGCCGCCACCACTTCGCTCTCCAAGTTCTACCACCCCGTGCTCGACGCCCGCGGCCAGGTCGTCTCCACCGTCGCGGTGCACACCGGCGGTGGCCCCTGCGGCGACGGCACCGGCGGCGGCGTGCACTGACCGCGCGGGAGAGTCTCTGACGTGTAGCCACGGCTGTCCCCAGCCGTGCCCCCGAGTAACGCATCCCCTTAAAACCTCTCCTTGCTCCCAGAATTTTTGACGCAAAAGCCGCGAAGGACCGCAAAGGTCCAAACCCTCTCAGTTCTTCCCTTCGCGACCTTTTCCGACCCTTCGTATCTTTGCGTTAAAATCCGATCGTTTAATATACCAGCCCCCCCCCACCCCCCCACCACCGCGTGGCGCGCCGCCGGCTACCGCGCCTTCGAGGTCTGCCTCGACCACGTCGCCATGCGCGATCTTGCCGTTTTCCACGACCTGCGCCGCACCGAGGACTGGGGCTGGATCGCCGGCGTTTACACCGACGCCTTTCGCACCACGGGCAACGTCGCCGCCCACCTCGCCTCCCTGCGCGCCCAGCTTGAAGCCCTCGCCGCCTGCCCCGGCCCCGCGCCCCTGCTGGTCAATTCCCACAGCGGCCTCGACCGCTGGAGCCTGCCCGAGATGGAGGATTTTTTTGGCGGCGCGCTTGAGCTGGAGCGCCTCTTCGGCCTGCCCATCGCGCACGAGACCCACCGTCGCCGCGCCCTCGCCACGCCCTGGGCCGCCGCCGCCGTGCTCGCGCGTTTCCCCACCCTCCAACTCACCGCCGACCTCAGCCACTGGGTCTGCGTCTGCGAACGCCTGCTCGAGGATTTCGAACCGCTGCTAGACCAAGTCGCTCGCCAGACCCTGCACGTCCACGCCCGCGTCGGTCACGAACACGGCCCGCAAGTCCCCGATCCCCGCGCCCCCGAATGGTCCGCCCAACTCGCCGCGCACGAGCGTTGGTGGGACCGCATCTGGTCAGCCCAGCGCGCTAGAGGCCTCGCCGTCTCGACGCTCACGCCCGAATTTGGCCCGCCCAATTACCTCTGGACCCAGCCCCACACCCGCGCCCCCCTCGCCGACCTCGCCGCCGTCTGCGACTGGATGGCCACCCGCCAGTCCACC
>JALOTV010000108.1 GCA_025457685.1 Opitutaceae bacterium | reverse complement strand
CCGGCTGGGGGACGGCGAGGCGATAGGGCTCAGCGACCGAGGCAGGCGCGCAGGACGTGGACGGTGAGCTGGTGGCGGTTTTCCATCCGCAGTTTGCGGAGGATGTTTTCCACGTGTTCCTGCACGGTGCCGAGGCGGAGCTGGAGGATGCCCGCGATTTCGCCGTTCTGCTTGCCCTCTACGATCCAGTGCAGGACCTCGGCCTCGCGTTGGGAAAGCCGGGGAAAGCGGCGCAGCAGTCCGCCGACGGACGAGCCGGCCTGGCGGCGGCTGGCCTGCTCCCAGGCGCGGGCGATGTGGGGGCGGAGCAAGTCGAGGAGGTGGCGCTCCCCGGCGTCGAAATCAAAGCCGCCGCGGGCGACGGAGAACACCGCCAGGCCGTCGTTTGGATCGCGTCCGGGGATGTCGATGGCGATTTCGTGATGCAGGCTGAGCCGTCGGTAGCCGCCCTCGCGGTAGAGCCGGCTGCCGCGCCAGGCGCGATCCCCCGCGCACTGGGACACGCTGATCGCGCCCCGGCCGCCGGCGGCGTAGGCGCGGGCGACGGGGTGTTCGTCGGCGTGGGCGAGCATGAAGGCGATCTCGTCGCCGGTGTAGGTCTGCGGGCGGGAGTAGAAGAACGCCTCGCTCGCGCAGGCAGGCTGGCAAAGCACCAGATCGTGGGTGTCGCCGGGCACCAGCCGGGCCACGCCCGCGGTGATGGCGCGGTGCAACTCCTCCAGCGACGCGGCGGTGTGGAAAGTCTCGATGGTCTCGAGCAGACGGCGGAGCTGGAGTGGCCGCGCGGGCATGGGGCGCCGGGTGAGGTGGACGCGGACTGGTTGGCAGGTTTCAGGCCATTTCCCAGACGTAAGGATGCGAGGAGAGGAGCTTGTGGCCGGACTCGGTGAGCCAGGCGACGTCCTCGATGCGGCAGCCGCCGAGGCCGGGGTAGTAGAGACCCGGTTCGACCGTGACGACGGCGCCGAGTTTGAGCGGCTCCTGCACCGGGGCGCTGACGCGCGGGGCCTCGTGGACGGCGAGGCCGAGGCCGTGTCCGGTGCCGTGGAAAAAGCCGATGGCGCCCTTGGGCGTGCTCTTGGTCTCGTAGCCGTGCTGCGTGAACACGTTGACGCACTCGGCGTGCACTGCGGAGGAGCTTGCGCCGGCGCGGAGGACCTTGCGCGCGGCTTTTTGCGCGGCGGCGACGGCTTCGACGAGGGCGCGTTGCTCGGTGGAGGCGCGGCCCTTGAGGTAGGTGCGGGTCATGTCGCCGTGGTAGCCGGTGGCGGCGTGGCGGGGGAAGATGTCGATGATGATGAGCTCGCGCGGGCGGAGCGGGCCGGTGCCGCGGCAGTGGGGATCGCAGGCCTGATCGCCGCCGGCGACGATGGTGTCGAGGGCGAGGCCGCCGGCCTCGAGGCAGGCGATCTCGATGGCGAGGCGGACGCGCTCGGAGGTGAGCGGGCGGCCGTCGAGCAGGAGTTTGCGACCGGAGATTTTGGCGCGGCGCAGGAGGGCCTCGGCGGCGGTGAAGCCGGCGGCAGCGACGCGGTTGCCGGCGCGGATGGCGGCGGCCTCGCGGGCATCCTTGATCTCGCGCTCGGGCAGGACGGGGCCGGTGGCGACCTCGACCACGAGGCCCAGAGCCCGCAGCTGCTCGAGGACGAGGGCGGGAAAGTCGCCGGGCACGGTGAAGGCGGGGATGCGGCGCCGAGCGGCCAGGTGGGCGGCGATGTCAGCGGGGCCGGGGCGGGCGAGATCGGGCCGGGCTTTGCGGATCTCGGCCTGGAGGGTTTCGAGCGAGAGGATCTCGTCGAAGGCGGATTCCTTCAGGCCCCGGCCGAACTCGAGGGCGTTGAGCACGGCGATTTTTTTGCCGCGCCATGCGAGAGCGAGGAAGGGGTCGTGGCACTCGAAGCGGCCCAGATAGAGGAGGTCGCGCGAGGCGTGGGTGTCGGAGTAGAAAAGCAGGGCGGAGGACAACATGGCGGCCATGTCCGCCACGTTGAAATGTCGAATGGCCAAAGTCCAACGACCAATGGGGTGGACGGCGGGTGGCGAAACCTTAATCGGGAGGGATGACTATTCATCGGATCGCTCGGTCGGGGTTGTTGTCGGCGGCGCTGGTCCTGGCGGGCTGCGCAAAGGGCGGCGAAGGCGCGGGCGCGGCGGCCGCGGCGCGGCCCAAGACGAAGGTGGCGACCGGCGCGGAGGCGAAGGGCGTGGACGCGTGGTTCCCGCTCACGGTGGGCGGCAAGGCGCTTCGGGTGCAGGTGGCGGTGCTCGAGGCGGAGCAGCAGCGCGGCCTGATGGGGCGCAAGGACCTCGGGCCGGACGACGGGATGGTGTTTGTCTACCCCGCGCCCCAGCAGATGAGTTTCTGGATGCGGAACACGCCCACGCCGCTGGACATCGGGTTTTTCCGCGAGGACGGGACGCTGGGCGAGGTGTATCCACTCTACCCCTACGACGAGACGCCGGTGCGCTCGAGCGGGCTCGACTACACCCTCGCGCTGGAGACCAACCAGGGTTGGTTTGCAAAACACGGGTTGAAGCCGGGCGCGAAGGTGGATCTGGGGCAGCTGGCGGACGCGTTGCGCGCGCGGGGTTTTCGCCCGGAGCGGTATGCGGTGCGGGTGGCCGGACCTTGAGCCGGGCACGTGCCGACGAGGGCGGGCGGCCCCGGCGAGTTTCCTAGGCGACGGTGAAGCCGAGCGCCTCAAGTTCGCGCAGGTGAAACGGGGCGCTGGCCAGCACGTCGCGCAGGCCGGCCCAAGCGGCGTCGAGAGCTTGCTCAGGACCGGTGGCGATGCCGTCTTCGCGGTCGTGGAGTTGGATATAAAATAACGATGTGCCGTCGGCGCGGGGTGTCTCGATCAGCGCGCCGTGGAGGTAATTGCCCGGCAGGCCGGGGTGGGCGCCGCCGCCGGGGATGAGGAGCAAGGTATGGATGGGATCTTGCGCGACGATGCCATGTTTCGGGCGGTGATGGACGCGGCGGGTGATGACGTGGGCGCGGTGTTCGGCGGCGGGTGCCCGCAGTTCGGGCGAAAGCGAGGCGAGGTAGCGGTCGAAAATATCGGCGTCGCTCTCCAGGGCGGCTCCCGGGCACGAGCCCGAGAAAAACTCGTCGAGATTGCGGGCGTGAAAGGCGGGACGGCCGGCGAGCGAGCGAGCGGTCACGTAGCCGGCCTTATGATCGGCGGAGGCATAAATCTGGAAGGAGGCGCGCAGGCGGGCGAGAGAGTCCTGGTAGGTAGGCGTGTGGGGCACCGCGCCGGTCGGGCTGTGTTCTATCAATTCGAGGGTTTTCTGATCCTGGGCGGCGTAGGGGTCGTGGGCCATGACGGCGAAGCTGCGCGGAGGCGCGGTGCGACACGAGCGGCAATGCGCGGTCGGCCAAGCCGCAGGGCATGTCGGGCAAGAGATGCTCGGTTCCCGTCGGCGGTCGGCGGGTAGGCGGCGTGTAAAACTGGACCGCCCCCGTCGCGGACACCGCCCTTGACTCTGCGCCCGCGCGAAGGCTAGGGCTTACACCTTTTCGCAAAATAAACACACGTCCCTAAACCCGTTTACGCACATGCCCTCCGCCAACGACATCCGCAAAGGCCAAGTCATCAAATTCAACGGCGAGCCCCACCTCGTGATGGAAACCCAGCACCGCACGCCGGGCAACCTGCGCGCCTTCGTGCAGATCAAGATGCGCAACCTTCGCTACGGCAAGGCGCTCGACCAGCGCTTCGCCTCGACCGACTCGATGGAGGTGCTGCCCACCGAGCACAAGACGCTCGAGTTTTCCTATGCCGACCGCGACACCTTCGCGTTCATGGATCCCGAGACTTTCGAGACCGTGGAGCTGCCCGCTACCCTGATCGGCGACGCCAAGAACTACCTGACCGCCAACGGCAAAGTCGAGGTGCTCTACGTGGACGACAAGCCCCTCACCATCGATCTGCCCACCTCCGTGGTGCTGAAGATCGTGGAGAGCGCGGACGGCGTGAAGGGCGACACCGCCTCGAACGTGCAGAAGCCGGCCAAGCTCGAGACCGGCCTGATGGTGCAGGTGCCCCTCTTCATCAAGGAAGGTGAGATGATCAAGGTCTCCACCGCCGACGGTTCCTACATGGGCCGCGCCTGAGCAGTCGCAACGAAGCGAACCTCTTTTTGGCAAAGCCGCCCTCTCATCGGGGCGGCTTTTTTGCGCCCTCAGGATCCTGGCGATCTTTGCGTCAAAAACCTAAAAGCCTAAGGTGATCTAATCGGTGTTAAGGCGTCGCCGACGCGGGGTCGGACGCGGGGCGCTGGCGGGTGGGCAACAGCGGCGCGGTTTTGCCATCGGTGGAAAAGCCGGTGAAGGGCGGCGGTGGCAGCACGATGGAACGCCGGTCGTGCGCGGGCGCGTAGAAATCGGGATCCTGCCATTCCAGCCGCACGCTGGAATCTGGCGCGGATGAGTTGCCGGGCGAGGTCGCGCACCCACTCAGCGCACCCAGCGCAAGGGCGCCGCCGGTGGCGACGAGCAGGAGGGTGGCGCGGGACATGAAGACGGGGAGCGATCGGGTGTTCATGGGCGCAGGCGCGTGATGCGGGACGGACCGGAGGCGTGGGGGCCGGTGGCGGCGGCGAGTTGCACCAAGCCGAACACGGCACCGGTGGGATCGCTCACCACGGCGACGCGACCGCCGATCAGGTCTTCGGTGGGCGGGCGCAGGATCTCGCCGCCGTGGCGGGTCGCGGCCTGCACGGTGGCCTCGAGGTCGGTCACGCGGATCAGACCCAGCCAGGCCGGACGGCCGGTGGTGCCGGCGGGCAGGGCCATGGCGCCGGCACGGGCGCGCGGGCCGTCGGCGAGCACAAAGTCGCCGCTAAAAAGAGGCGTGCGGCGCTCGGGGTGGATGTCGTGGCCCAGGACGTCGCGGTAGAACTCGACCAGCAGATCGGGGCGCCGGGCGAAGAGCACGGGCCAGATCCATTCGCCGGGCGCGGCGGCGTATTCCTCGGGCCTGTCAGCGCCGGCGGGCAGGAGGCCGAAGATGGCGCCCTCGGGATCGGCGAGGACTGCGCGCGCGACGGGATTGGGCGAGTCGGTCTGGGCAAGCACGCGGCCCTGTCGGGCGGAGACGCGGCCGGTGGCGGCGGCGAGGTCGGCGGTGGCGAAGTAGAGCAGCCAGCGGGCGCGGGGCGGAGCGGGACGGGAGGCGGCGCGGTGCGCGGCGGCGGCGATGGGGCGATCACCGAGGAAAAACGTCACGCGGGAGTCGAAACCTTCGCCGGTGATCTCGGCCCGCCAGCCGAAGACGGCGGAGTAAAACGCGGCGGAATCCGCCGGTGCGCCGCTGGTGAGCAGCTCGGCCCAGGCGAGTTTCCCGGCCGTGCGCTCCGGAGGCTGGACGGCGGCCGACGTGGCCGGTGCGGCATCGGACACGAGGGCGACGGTGATACCGAGCCAGGCGGTCAGAACTCGCGGGAGGATTTTCATGCGAAAAACGTGGGAGCCGGCACAAGAGCCTCGTTAACAAGACGCGCATTTGCCCGAAAAATCATGCGCGCGGGGCGAAGCTTATTCCGGGTGTCGCGGCTCATGGCAAAGAGGGAGCGTAATTAACCTGCGGTTTGCGCGCGGGGGTTTGTTCGGCCATGCGGCCGTCCTTAAAGGACATGACGGAGTTGAACACGCTGACGAACTCGCCGCGCATGCGCACGGTTTCACCGCGCGAGACGGGTTTGGCGACGACTTCCCAGTCGGACCATTTTTTGCGGTAACGGTAACTGCCGACGGTGTAGTTGTAGTCGTAGTCGCGGCTGACCACGTAGCGCCGTTCCACGCTCAGGCTTTTGTCGGCGACGACCACGCGAAAGGCATCCTCGCCGTAGGGACCGCGGTAGCGGTTGTAGGCATCGCCGAGAAGGAGCGTGAGATCCTTTTCGTAGTTGGCCTTCAAAAACAGGACCTCGACCGGCACGCGGTCCTCGGTGTCGAGCACGACGATGACGCCCTGGGTGGACGACATGCGGTCCTCCTTCACATCCAGCACCTCGCCCTCGAGGGAGAGCACGCGGCCGGCGTAGAGCCCGGTGTGGCGCTTGGCGTCCACAAGGTGCAGGCGGCGGAAATGCGGGGCCTTGATGACCTCCTCGGCGGAGGCGCGGGGCCAGACCATCTGATCGTAGTCGGCCTTTTTCTTGGCGAGGAAGGCGAGGATGACCTCGCGGTCGGCTTCGCTGAAACGCTCGTGCGGCACGGTGTAGTCGCGTCCGCCCTCGTTTTTGATCGTGACGGTGGTGTCGGTGGCGTCGATCAGCTCGGCGACCACGGTCTTGCCGTCGGTGGAGGTCCAGGTGCGGGGCTCGGCGGCCGCAAGCGGAGCGACCCACGAACCGAGCATCAGAGCGGTGAGAAACCAGCGCCGGCGGGGCCGAAGGACGGTGGCGTGGAGGTGGTTTTCCCGAAGCATGTTACGGATGACGGTGGGGAGTGCGGACGCGGCTGGCAACCCCTGCCGGGCCGGAATTTCGCGGCGGGGACGGCGTCATCCGCCGGAGGCGGCCTCGAGCTCTTCCCAGCGGGCGAAGGCCACGGCGTGTTCGCGCTCGATCTCCTGCAGGCGCGCCTCGGCGGCGCGCACGGTGGCGGCGTCCTGCTTGAAGAACTTCGGGTCGCCGAGCTTGGCGGCGAGTTCGGCCTGTTCCGTCTCCAGTTTTTCGATACGGGCGGGCAGCTCGGCGAGCTCGCGCTGCTCCTTGTTGGTGAGCTTGCGGCCGGCGGGCGCGACCTTGGGCGCGGCGGGTGCGTGGGCCGGGGTGGCGATGGCGCGGGCGCTGGCCTTGGGCGCGGAGGCGGGGGCTTTGGCGAGCTTGGCCTTTTCGGCCACCCAGTCGCTGTAGCCGCCGATGAATTCCTCGATGCCGCCGCGGCCGTCGAAAACGAAGGTGCCGGTGACGACCTCGTCGAGGAACTTACGGTCGTGGCTGACCACGAGCACGGTGCCCTCGAACTCGACCAGCAGGTTCTCCAGCAGGTCGAGGGTCTCGGCGTCGAGGTCGTTGGTGGGCTCGTCGAGCACGAGCACGTTGGCGGGTTTGGTAAAGAGACGCGCGAGCAGCAGGCGGTTGCGCTCGCCGCCGGAGAGCACGCGGGCGGGGGTGCGGGCGCGGTCGGGCTCGAACAGGAAATCCTGGAGGTAGCTGATGACGTGGCGCGAGCGGCCCTCGACGGTGACGTGGGTGTTTCCGTCGGCGACGTTTTCGGCGACGGTCTTGTTGTCGTCGATCTGGGCGCGGAGCTGGTCGAAGTAAACGACCTCGAGCTTGGTGCCGTGCTTGAGCGTGCCGGCGGTGGGCTGGAGTTGGCCGAGGAGGAGCTTGAGGAAGGTGGTCTTGCCCGCGCCGTTGGGGCCGATGAGGCCGATCTTGTCGCCGCGCGTGATGATAGTGGAGAAGCGGCGGACGAGGGGCTCGGTCGCGCCGGGGTAGGTGAAGGCGATATTCTCGGCCTCGATGACTTTCACGCCGGACTCCTCGGCGGAGCTGATCTTGATGTTGGCGTTGCCCGCGCGTTCGCGGCGGGCCTTGCGCTCGGCGCGGAGGGCGTAGAGGGCCTCGATGCGGGCTCCGGCGCGCTTGCGCTGGGCCTTCACGCCGCGACGGATCCACTCCTCCTCCTGGGCGAGCTTCTTGTCGGCGGCGGCGCGCTGGCGCTCCTCGGCCTCGAGGCGCTCCTCGCGGCGCACGAGAAACACGTCGTAGGGGCAGGCCCAGTTGGTGAGCACGCCGCGGTCGAGCTCGACGATGCGGGTGGCGAGTTTTTGCAGGAAGGCGCGATCGTGGGTGACGAAGAAGAGGGCGATCTTTTCGGTGAGCAAAAATTCCTCCAGCCAGAGGATGCTCTCGATATCGAGATGGTTGGTGGGCTCGTCGAGCAGGAGCAGGTCGGGCTTGCTGGCGATGGCGCGGCCGAGGAGCACGCGCCGCTTGAGGCCGCCGGAGAGAGTGGAAAACTCGGCGAGCGGATCGAGCTGGAGGCGGGCGATGAGATCCTCGATGCGCACGTCTATCTCCCAGTCCTCCTCGTGGCCGGCGGCGTCGCGGCGCACGCCGGAGGCGACGAGGTCGTGCACGGTGCCGGCGAGGTCCTGGGGCACCTCCTGCACGAGGCGGGCGAAGTGCGCGCCCGGCTGGCGAAACACCTGGCCGCTGTCGGGCTTCATGTCGCCCGCGATCAGTTTCATGAGGGTGGACTTGCCCGCGCCGTTGCGACCGACGAGGCAGACGCGTTCGCCCGGATCGACCTGGAAGTTGACGTGGTCGAGGACGGGCGCGCCACCGAAGGCGTGGGAGAGATCGAGGAGACTGAAAAGGGCCATGAACCGTCCAGCGTGCAGAAAGCCCTCGCTTGCATGCAACCCCGCAGACCGCACGGTGTCTCGAGCCCCGTTTTATCCCGCCCCCTCGCGCATGCATGCCCGCCCTCGTCACCTTGGTCTTTTCGTTTCCCTGATGATCTCCGCCCTCTCCGCGTCCGCCTTGCCCGTTCACTTCGGCACTTATTCGCCCGAGCTCCAGGTCGCGGATTTCGATCCGGCCACCGGCGCGCTGGGCGGGTTGCGGGGCGCGGCCGCGTTGACCAACGCCTCGTTTCTGGCGACGTCGCCCGACGGGCGTTTCCTCTATGCCGTGGCGGAGGGCAAACCCGGCGGACTCTTCGCCTTTGCGCGCGCCAAGGACGGCGCGCTGACGCCGCTGAACCAGGCCCCGAGCGAGGGCGGCGGCCCCTGCGATATCGCGGTGTCGCCCGACGGCGCGCTCGTGGCGGCAGCCAACTACGGCGGCGGCAGCGCGATCGTGTATCGGCTGCGCGAAGACGGCTCGATCGGCGAGAAGGCGGGCTTTTTCCAGCACACGCACTTCGCGGACGTGTTTCCCGGCCGCCAGAAAAAGCCCCACGCCCACGGCGTGACGTGGTCGCCCGACGGCAAGTTGCTGCTCGTGCCCGATCTCGGCGGCGACCGGGTTTATGTTTACAGCCGCGACTTCGCGACCGGCGCGATGGCGGTCCACGCCG
>JALOTV010000400.1 GCA_025457685.1 Opitutaceae bacterium | reverse complement strand
CTCTTCTGCTCGGAGGTCACGCCGCCCTTGGCGAACAAGGTCGCCGCCTGGGCGGCGAGGCTCGCGTAATCGCCGCTCTGCAAAGCGCCGAGCACGCCGGAAATCTTCGCGGTGTCGAAGCCCTGCTTGAGGGCCCACGCGCTTACCAGCTGCTTGGAGCTTTGCAGCAGGGCGTCGCCGCCGGGGATGGATTTGGCGTAGTCGCCGAGTTTACCCAGCGAGGCGAGCGCGGTGATGGGCTGCTCGGCGGCGAGCGCGGTCTTCACCGCTTCGACCTCCGTGGTCAGGGCCGAGGGCGGCGCCTCGATCGCCTGGGTCCACTGCGTGAGCGTCTGCGTCGCGAGGGTGGCAAGAGCTGCGGTCGTGGCGGTCTGCAAGTCGGGCAGCTTAAGGTTGGCCAGACTCTCTCGCGCGGCGGCGAGGGTGGCGGCCGCCGTGCTGGCGACGGCCTCCTGGAGCGCGGGCGCGGCGACGGGCGCGGGCGTCGATGCGACGGGGGCGGCAGCGGATGCGGAAGCGGGCGCCGAGACCGCAGGCTCGGCGGCGGGGGCCGCGGATTCAGGCTTCGAGCAGGCGGAGAGGCCGAGCAGACAGAGCAACGCGAGGCCGGTGGCGGGACGGGGGGAGGAATTCATCGCCGCCCACCCAATCAGTCGCTCAGGCCCCGCGCAACACGTCCAGCATCGCGGCGTGCAGGCAGCCGTTGCTCGCGACGTAGCGGCCGCGATCCTCGGCCTGCGGGCGCGGTCCGCCGGCGTAGTCGGTCACGGTGCCGCCCGCCTCGCGCGCGATCAGCATGCCGGCCATGGCGTCGTAGGGTTTGAGGTCTTTTTCCCAGTAGCCGTCGAGCCGGCCGGCCGCGACGTAGCAAAGATCGAGCGCGGCGCTGCCCAGGCGGCGTTCGCCGCGCGTGCGGGTGAGAAAGGCGCCCCACTCGCGCAGGTTGTTGTCCGGGTTGGTGTGCTTGTCGTAGGGGAAGCCGCTGGTCAGCACCGCGTCGGCGAGCTCGGCGGTGGCGGTGACCTGGAGCGGGCGGCCGTTAAGGGTCGCGCCGCCGCCCCGCACGGCGGCGAAGAGTTCGCGGCGCGTGGGATCGTAAACCACGCCGAGCAGCGGTTCACGGTCGGCGGTGGCCAGGGCGATGCTGGTGCAGAAGTGGGGCAGTTTGCTCGCGAAGTTCACCGTGCCGTCGATCGGATCCACGAACCAGTGATATGCGGCCTCGTTCGCTGGCGCGCCCTGGCCGCCGCCCTCTTCGCCGACGATGTGGTGAGCGGGAAAACGCCGCCCGATCTCCGCCACCAGCCAGGCCTCGATCTCGGTGTCGGCGGCGGTGACGATGTCGATGCGGCTTGTCTTGCTCGTGGTCGGGATGGGCGCGGCGAAATGGCGGAGCGCGATCTCACCCGCGCCCTCGGCGAGGGCGGTGACGACGGGAAGCAGTTGCGGCAGGGAAAGGTCGGGCATGGCGCCACGTTAGGCGGCCTTTCCGCCGGGCCAAGCTCCGGCCGCAAGGGCGTGGAAAGGACGCGTTTTTTGCCCGATTCATCATGGCTAATAAACACCCGCGCGCGGCCGGCTCCGCTGGTGGGTCGGACGGTGCGGGTGTAAACTGTGACCAGAGTCGGGGACCGGACGGAAAGCACTTCCTCCGCCCGTCCGGCGCCGGCCCTTAGCGCCATGAATACCCTGATGCCCTTCCCCCTCCCGGCGACGCCCCCCAAGGACCCGGCCGTGATTCATGAACTGGTCGCCAAGCGCGCCTCCGAACTGTGGCAGGAACTCGGCTGCCCGCAGGGCCGCGACTTCGAGATCTGGCTCGAAGCCGAGGCGGAGGTCCGCGCGATGCTGGACCACACCCTGCGTCACCCGCACCTGCCGCTCGCCACCTGACCGCTCGCCGACAGGCCGGCGACGAAACCGGCCGGAGCCTACGCGCCCGCCGCCGCCTCGGCGGACGCGGGCGGCTCGACCCACTTGCCGTGCTCCTTGATGAGCGCGACCAAGCGGTCGTCGGCCTCGGCCTGGGGGATGTTATACTGCACGCACTGCTTGCCGACGTAGAGGTTGATCTTACCCGGCGCGCCGCCGACGTAGCCGAAATCGGCGTCGGCCATCTCGCCGGGGCCGTTCACGATGCAGCCCATGATGGCGAGTTTCACGCCCTTGAGGTGGCCGGTGCGGGCGCGGATGCGCTGCGTGGTGGTGCGCACCGGATCGGTCTCGGTCTCGATGCTCACCAGATCGCCGAGGCCGTCGCAGAGCAGCGCGCCGGAAAGGACCGACGCGTCGAGCAGGCGCGAGAGAAAATCCTGCGCGGGCGCGACCTGGGTGGCGGCGGTGTTGCGAATCCAGAGCGGCGCACGGCTGCCAAGCGCGCGCAGGGCGTCGGCCAGCGCGCGATAACATCCGATGGCGTGGCGGCCGGCCGGATCGGGCACGGAAGCGTCGAGGGTGAAAAGCAACCGCTCATCGCCCAACTGACGCAGCGTCGCGGCGAGAGGCGTGCCCGCCGCGAGCGCCTCGGCGGTGGTGGCGACGGCGAGCATGTGGCCCCGCGCACGCACGAGTTTGGCCAGACCGGCCAGCGTCTCGGCGTCGACCTCGTCGGCGCAAAAACCGCGCACCAGCACCACCGGCGCGCTGGCGTGCAGACCGGCGAGATCGGCCGGCGTGAGCGCGGGCGCGAGTTCGAGGAAGGGCGTCGCGCCGGCGGGAAACGCGGCGGAGCGCAGGGCGGCGAGATCGGCGGTGGTGTTCACCGGCACCAGCAAACCCTCCACCGGCGTGTCGGTCAGACGCGCGCCGGCGAATTTTTGCCCCGCCTCCGCTAGTGCGGCGACCGAGGCGACGCGGGTGACGACGCGCGGCGGCAGCTCCGGCCCGATGCCGAACGCAGGCGCGAGTTCGAGCGGCGCGACCGGACGCTTGGTGTAAACGAAGGGATCGAGGGCGTCGGCGTGAATGTTCGTAAACGAAGGGATCGAGGGCGTCGGCGTGAATGTTCGTATTACGAACATTGGGCGTTGGGGGATTGGGGATTTGGAGGTTGGGATTTTCCCAAAGGGACATCGCCTTTTTCGCCAGCGCCTGCGCCACCGGGATCTCATAGACGCTGTCCTCGGTCAGCGAGACGCGCAGGGTGTCGCCCAGGCCGTCGGCGAGCAGCGAACCGATGCCGATGGCGGACTTTATGCGCCCGTCCTCGCCGTCGCCGGCTTCCGTGACTCCGAGGTGCAGCGGGTAGTCCATGCCCTCCTGGTCCATGCGCGCCACGAGCAGGCGGTA
>JALOTV010000107.1 GCA_025457685.1 Opitutaceae bacterium | reverse complement strand
GACCGGCAAACACCTGCGCCGCCCGCACCGCAAAGCCCTGGGTGTCGATCGTGCCGCCGCCGGTTTCCAGCGTGAGGTCGCCCGTCTCGAAGCCGCTGAAGAGCGCGGGCTGGTCGGCGGTGAGGCGCAGCGTGCCGCCGTTCCAGCGCACTGCGCCCGTGCCGTTGCCCTCCGCGAGCTGGCGGGTGGCGAGCACGCCGCCCTCCAGTCGCACCGTGCCGGTGGCGCCGGCCGCGCGGCCCGCGAAGGTCGAGTGCGCGCGCGCCGCGGCTCCCGCGTCAATCTGCAGCGTGGCGCTGTCGCCCGCAAGGTCGGCGACGACGAGCTCACCGACGCCGGGTTCGAACGCGGTCTCGTGCGCGATCGATCCGCCGGTGCGCAGTCGCAGCGTGCCGCCGCGCACGGAGGTGCCGCGCAGGTAGGTGTTGGCCCGGGAAAGCGAGAGCGTGCCGGGGCCGGTTTTCACCAGACCGCCCACGCCGCTCATGTTGGACTCGGCCGGGATGTCCTCGGCGGTCTCGATCGTGCCCCAGCCGCCGAGCGAAACCGCAAAGGCCGGGAAATCGTCGAACAGGATGCCGCCCGCGCCGCGCAGCACGCCGCCGTTGAGGTTGAAGGCGGGGCTGCCCCCTTCGCTCCGCACCGTGGCCACTTCGAGCACGCCGCCGTTGAGGAAAAACGCGCTGTCGTCGCGCATGCTCAGATCCACCGCGCGCACCGTGCCGCCGTGGACCGTGCCGACGCTGACCGCCTGCAGGCGCACGGTGGTGGCCTCGACCAAGCTGTTCGCACCCGCCACCGTCAGCTGCCCCGAAAGCAGGCCGTTGCCGAGCGTGAGCACGCCGGTGAGGTCGAGCACGCCGCCGTCCAGATTGAGCGCGCCGCCCGAGACTCCGCTCAGGCCGACCCACAAGTCCGCGCTGCGCACCTCGCCGCCGGTGCGGATATCGAGCTGCCCGTAGGCGCCGTCGCCGACGTTGATGCGCTGCGTGTTGGTCCAGCGGCCGCCACCCGAGACATCGAAGGTGCCGCCGGGATTGTCGGGGCCGTTCTCGATGCCGATGCGGGCCGCGTTCGTGGCGAGGCCGCCGCCCGCGCCGAGCTCCACGCGTCCGGACGCGTTGCCCGTCACCTGGCCGTTGGCGGGGTTGAAGGTCCGGCCGCCGGTCACGCTCAGGCTTGAGGCCGCTGCGCCCAGACCGCTGATCTGGGCGGTGCCGAGCGAGACGAAGGCGTCGTTTTGTGCGGTGGGCAGGATGCCGCCGGACCAGTTGGCGGGGGTAAGCCAATTGCCCGTGCCGCCGCGCCACGAACTGGTCTGCGCCTGCCCCGCCGCGCCCGCCGCGAGCGTGGCCGCCAGTCCGGCGATCGCGGCGCGCAGGCGGCGTGATCGCGGCGGGCGCGGGGAGGGCTGATGCGAGCGGACGAAATTCGGCGACGAGGCAAATGACATTGGTTTTCCGGTAAGCGCCGGACATCCGCTCGCAAGCGCGCCACCCGAGGTTGATGGAATTTACAGAAATTTCCCCTGCCTGGCACTCAAACGACCGTTTGGCCGGGTGGAGTTACATCCGCTTTTATATTACAATATACTAAATTTCAGAGCTTTGTGATTTTGCTAAGGTCTTGCCCTTGCCTGGGCCTCCGCTTTGCGGCGTTCCTGAGCTCACTTCTCTCACTCGTCACCATGTTCATCGCGCATCATCATCGTGTCGCCGTTCTGGCCGGCACCTTCGCCATCGCGTCCGCTTTGTCGGCGCAGACTCGCACTCCTCCGCCCAGCGACTTCGTCCTCATCGAGTCGGGCGGCACCTTTTCCACCGAGTTCGTGAACGTCGCCGCGGCCGCCAACGGGGCGGTGGCGTTTGGCGACTCCGAGTATGGCACGCCTCACTTCATCCCCAACATCAACGACGGTCGCTACGGCAATTCCTACAGCTGGCTGGCCGCGAACGTGGGCACGGTGGGTTCCTACGAGGAACTGTTCGTGGGCGTGGGGGTGGTTTTCAGCGCGCCCGCCGACATCACGTCCCTTGCCCTGGGCCGGGATAACACGGGGCAGTATACCGACCGCGCCGACGCGGAATACCGTATCCAATATTCCACGACGCCCATCGCCGGGTTTAATCCTGCCACCGCCGTGTGGAACCCGATCGGGGTCATCTTCCCCTTGGACAACAATCCGTCCTCGATTCGCCGCCTCTACAGTTTCGGCGCGGGCGTGATTTCCAACGTCACCGCGGTGCGCATCCTCACCGTCGCCGGGGGGGAGCACTTCGACTACTCCGACTACAATCCCGAGACCGAGGAAACGACGAACTACTACATCCCCTACGCCGGCCAGGCCATCGACGAGCTCGAGGTTTACTCCACCACCGCCATTCCCGAACCCTCCGCGTTCGCCGGTCTGGCCGGTCTGGCCGCCCTCGCCATGGTCGCCACCCGCCGGGGCAAACGATAAGGGGCGGGCGGACTTCCCGCTCGCCTCAGCGCACGCCGGAGGTCGGCGATGCGCTGATCTTGGGCGAGCGCAAGCCGCACCGGACCTGGGGCTCGAAGAAGCTCCAGCGTGTCCTTGAGGCCAAGTTGATGAGTCGCGTCAGCGGTCCACGTCGAGGATCTGGCCGCTGGCGGTGACCTCGACTTCGAGCCGGCGTTTCTCGTGTAGCACGGACAACTCGTAGGTTTCTTCGCCGCGCTCCATGTCGAGCTGGGCGCCGCGCACCTCGGCGCCGGGGAAGCGCGCCTCGATCGCGGAGGTGACGGCGGCGGGCAATTTCGCGGGCGTCACCCGACCGTCGAGATCGATGATGGCACCCTCGGGCGAGAGCTCGATCTCCACGCGTCCGTCGGTATGGCGGGCGAGGACTTCAAATGTGCCGTCCCGGTCGCGCTCCACCCGGGTGATTTTCGCCCCAGGGAAACGGGCCTCGATCGCGGCGATCGCGGCGGCGGGCAATGCGGAGACCTCGATGCGTTCGTCGGCCTTCGCGACGGATGCGCAGGCGAGGGTGGCGGCAAGGGTGGCGGCAAGGATTCGGCTGTGTGTCATGCCGGATCACGTGAGGCGCTTCGGGGCGGGTTTCAAATCGCATCCACGCAAAGTCGGGGCCTGGGTTGGCATGACTTTGCGAACCGGGTTCGGGCCTTTGCGTGAAAAGCCCCAAACGGTTAGGGGATACTTCATGCAGCACCGTCGGCGAGGGTCTTGCGCGCCATGCGCATCATCGACTCCTCGGGGTTGAAGTCGGCCATGCGGGCGATCTCGACCCATGCGAGATCCTTGGACTCCGCGCTGATCACCAGCGGCTCGGCGGGGTCGGCCTCGATGACGAAGCGCAGGTCGTGGTGCCAGTGGCCGGGCTCGGTCTTGCGTTCCGGGATCCAGTGGCGATCCACGTCAAAGAGCGTCGCGCCGACCGGTCGCAGGCGCGTGAGCCCGCTTTCTTCCCGCGCCTCGCGCAGCGCCACCGCCGCGAGATCAAGGTCGCCGTCGGCGTGGCCGCCGAGCTGGAGCCATTTGCCCAGTTTGCGATGATGCGTGAGCAAGGTCCGCGTGCGCGACGGATCGACGATCCACGCCGAGCCCGTCAGGTGCCCGATCGCGAGCGAACGCTCCGCGCAGCGGGGCTCGGCCTCCACGAAGCGCAGGATCTCGGCGAGCGCGGTCCGCTCGGTCGAGTCGAGGTCGCGGGCGGCGTGCGCGCGGAGGAGGCGAAGCAGAGGAGTCCTGTCCATGCGAGGACGCTCGCGGGACGGGAGGGTCGCCTCAAGGTGTTTCACCGCGCGCCCGTCGCCGGGGCGCGGCCTGCCGGTGGCGTGTGCGGTTAAAAAGTCACCGCAAGGCTGGCGGACGCGGTGAGCTCGGCACCGGTGTTGATGATGTTCTCGGTCACGTCGGTGGCGGAGAGGCCGAGCGTGAGCGTGGCGTGATCGCGGATCGCGAAGGGCATCTCGGCGCGGGCTCCATAGTAGGCGTAGTTGTCCACGATGAAGAGGTTCTCCGTGAGGTCACCGGTCACGTAGCCGGCGGTGGCGGTGAGATCGAGCGAGGTGTGCAGCGCGTCGAGCGGGAGCGAGTAGGTGGCCGCGAGCTCATACGTGGAGTCGTCGATCTGGAGATCGTAATAATAGTAGAGCGAGACTTTCACCGGTCCGGCCGTGGCGGAGAGGCCGAGGTAGGGCTCGATCGTGTCGTTGCCGGTGGTGCCCAGCACATTGCGGCCCGAGTAGTGGTAGAACACCACGCCACCGTCGAGGGACAGGTTGTCGGTGAGGGCGCGACCGGCGCCGACGTAGGCGTCGATCTCGTGGTCCCCTAGGAGAAGATTTTCGCTCACGGTGCCGACCACGCCGGCGTAAAGATCGCGCCAGGCGGCGGAGAGGGCCGGGCTGTAGGTGAGGTCGCCATACTCCTGGCCGCGGAAGATGTATTCGGAGGCGACGGTGTTTTTCAGGGTGAACGACCACTCCGACGCGGCGGGCTCCACCGGCGGTGTTTCTTGCGCGATGACGGATGTCGTGAGGGCCAGGGCGGCGAGGACGGGCAGGGTGGGGCGGTGCATGGTGGTGGTGATCTGGTGTGCTGGGAACTTTGGTGCATCCCAGGTAACGGCACCAAGTGGCGCGACTTTAACCTGAATCCGCGACGGTGACGCCATCAGGCGCTCTCCACGCGGCGGCGCAGGGCGGCTTCCTGAATGCGGAGGTTGACGCTTTCGACGAGGCGGAGGTCGGCGGGCACCACGCCGTCGACGAGGAGCACGAAGATCATCACGGAGCTGACCTGTTCCCATGTGATGTGGCGCAGGCCGCGACCGCCGGTGTCGCGGAGTTCGTTGGGCCCGTGGTCGGCGAGGCGGCGAGAGGAGGCGATTTGGGGTCGGAGTCGGTGGTGGTGGCAGGCATTAAACAGGGCGCAAAAGCGCGCCTACGCGCCCTTAACAAGGCGAACTGGACCGGATTATAATCATGTTTTCGAATCCCAGAAAGAGGCGTTTCCGCCAAGCCAGTGGAGGTAAAGGTTTGCGGAAAAAGCTCATCGTATCCGCAAGCATGATACATTCGAGCCGACGGTCATGTCCTGAGTTTCTCGGTCGGTGAAATGGGTTTTGGCATGCGCCGATCACGCCTTTTTTGGCGGACAGACGGCATCACTTGCGCGCGAGGGTGATGAGCGTTGACCCGCGCGCGGGCGGGGCGCACGGCTGGTTCACCCGCAGCTTCGGGCCCCCATGAAAGTCGCCTTCCAAATGACCAAAACCGGAGGCCAGATCGCTCCGGTAAAATTTCAAGTCGGCCGCCGGGTCATCGAGCCCTTCCACACCGCCCCCTGGTGCGATACGCCGGAAGCGAAGGGACTGATCCCCTTGTTGCGCGAACTGCGCGGCGACTTTTTCTGCGCTCCCTTCGGCGCCGGGCCCGGCTGGCGCGGTGAGGAACACCCGCCGCATGGCGAGCCTGCCAATGCCGATTGGGATGTCACCGAGGCCTCGCCGGAGCGACTCGTCGCCGTGCTGCGCACTCGGGCGCGTCCCGGCAAGATCACCAAGCGCATCGAGGCGCGCGCGGACGAGACGAACCTCTACCAGAGCCATGTGTTTGAGGATTACCAGGGCGCGATGTGCTTCGGGCACCACGCGATGCTGGATTTCAAGCGCAACGGCCCCGGCCTCGTCTCCACCAGCAAGCTGCGTCTCGCGCAGGTGTTGCCCGTGCCCTTTGAAAACCCCGTCCAGGGTGGCTACTCGTCACTCAAGCCCGGTGCGTGGATTCGCCGTCTCGACCAGGTGTCCATGGCGGATGGCGGCCGTGCCGATCTCACGCGGTTCCCTGCTCGCGAGGGGTTTGAGGATCTCGTCATGATTCACCACAAGGCAGCGGACGACTTCGCGTGGGCGGCGGTGGTGTTTCCGGAGAAAAACTTCGCGTGGTTCTCGCTGAAAAATCCCGCCCATCTCGCCTCGACCGTGCTCTGGCATTCCAACGGCGGCCGCCACTATGCGCCATGGAATGGGCGTCACCGCGGCGTGCTCGGTGTCGAGGACGTCACCGCTTATTTTCACCTCGGGCTGGGCGCCTCTCTGGCGCCGAATCCATGGCGGGAAAAAGGCGTTCCCACCTCGCTGAGCTTCTCCCGCCGAAGCGCCACGCGCATCCCCTACATCATGGGCGTCGCCGCGCTGCCGGCGGGCTTCGGCGCCGTGCAGACCATCACCCGCATACCCGGCGGCGTGCGCCTCCAGTCCGCGAGCGGCCGCGCCGTCGAGCATGCGGTGGACACCGCGTTCCTGTGCTAAAACCGCCCCTGCCCCCGCATCTCCGCACTCTCCTCTCCATGTCATGAAAACTTACCGCGACTACCTGCAAAACCTGAAGGGCAAGATCCTGCTCGGCTGCGACGGTTTCGTCGATGAGACCTACCAGATCGTCGAGGTGCGCAAGAGCGCGAGCGAGTTCGTGCCCATGCAAAAGCTGAGGCAATTCGGCGAGCTGATCGTCGCGCGCTCCGACGGCGGCGTGGGATTGGAACTCGTGCCCAAGCGCCGCTGCGAGGGCGGTTTTGGCATCAACACCGGCCGCGTGGCCGCCTGCCTCGGGCTCAAGCCCTGCCTGCCGGGCCTCTATGGCAAGGCCGCGATCGACCCGGCGTATCATGAATTCCAATACAGCTGCGAGCTGCTCTCCCTCGGCGACCCCGCGCTCACCATCGCGCTGGAGTTCGGCGATGGAAAAGTGCTGATGAGCAACCTCGAGGCGGTCTCCAGCCTCAGCTGGGCGGATTTTGAAAAGCACTTCGGCGCCGACGGTTTGCGCCGGATGTTTGCCGACGTGGATATCTTGGGTCTCGGCTACTGGTCGCTGACCGCGAACTTCGACGGGCTCTTTCGCGGATTCATGGCGCAATACGAGCACACCACGCCGCCGCGCCGGATGTTTTTCGATTTCGCCGACATAAAGAAGAAATCGAGCGAGTCGTTCCTCCGCAGTCTCGAGATGATCCGCGCCCATAATGCGAGGATCCCGATGACCTTCAGCATGAACGAGCACGAGGTTATGGAGCTGTTCTCACGCATCGACGTCGCGCGGCCCGCGCTGGAACCCGCCGCCGTGGCGGCCGCCTTGAAGGTGGCTCGCGAGAAGATCTGTTTCGACGAACTCGTGGTGCACACGCCGGAGTTTGGCGCCGCATCCAGCGCGAGCGAGGGGGAGGCCTTCGCGCGCCAGGAGCGCCAGTCGAACGTCATCCGTTTGGCCGGCGCCGGCGACAGTTTTAACGGCGGCTACCTCTGCGCCTCGCTCGGCGACCTGCCGCTCCGTCAGCGCCTCGTCGTCGCCAACGCCGTCACCGCTTTTTTCGTCACGCACGCCACCGGCCCGACCCGCGAGCAACTCCTCGCTCAAATCGAAAAAGCCGCCGACCGCTAACGCATCCACCTGAAACGCCGCCCGCCGCAAACGGGGTAAATACCATGAAATCCGTGAATAAAATCGAAACCGAGATATCGAAACTTCCCGCCGACGCGCAGAGGGAAATCGCCCGCCATCTGAATGAGCGTTTGGTCAGCCAGGATCATCCCGCCAGTCGCGCCGACGAGGCGGAGGAGATCCCCCATCTGCCGGTGTATTTGCCGTCTTCCGAGGAATCGCGCGTATTTATCGCCGCCGGTCACTAGGTAGGTCGCACCCAAAGAATCCGACTCCGTAAGCGTCAAATTTTTGATTTTCCGCTTCTTGGGAGTGGTGGATCAAAGCGGGGAGAACGCGTGGCGTCGTTTGTAAGCCGTCGCCTTCCATGCTAAACGCACAGCCATGCCTGATGGTCACGTCGATGAAGTGTGCTACGCGCCGGCCATCGGCTAAAGTTTCATAATACATCAGGTCCACCACCCACTGTGTTGCGATCCCCTCCCTCCGGCGGCCGTTCGTGGAGTGGGCCCAGGAATCGTGGAAGCATTCGCTTGGGCTGGGGCCTTTGTGTGCCAGCGACAGCCCAAGGGCCAGGGCGTCCACGCCATCCTCTGCGCCCCCGCCTACCAATAGATCTGCATCCCCTGGAAATGCTGGCGGGATGACGTCGCTTGCGACGAGGACCGATACCTCGAGTGCCTCCGATCAAAGTGCAGTCCGCTCGCGCTCAACGCCCCTCACCGTATATATAATACCGGGACACCACCCTATATTCTGCCAGACGGTTGCTGGACATAGAGCATGCGAAGGCATACTCTGTGCTAATTTTCCGCTCAGGTAACGTCGCGCTTCTAAAACTGATGCTAAACTCAGTTTTGATATTTTTTCTCCTAGTGTGCTGACGACTTAGAAAAGAAGTTTAGGATAACGACGCCAGCAATGATGAGTCCAATACCAATGACTGCGGCTAGATCTAAAGATTGCTTGAAAAACAGCCAGCCAATCAGGCTGATAATCGCAATCCCGACACCTGACCAAATCGCATACGCAATGCCGATGGGAATGCTCTTCAGGGTAAGTGAAAGAAAATAGAAAGCCGCGCAGTAGCCTATAACGACTATTGTAGATGGAGTAAGTCGTGAAAAGCCTTCCGATGCCTTAAGCGCTGATGTCGCGATAATTTCAGCCACAATCGCGATAGCGAGGGATATGTATGCGTTCACTTCTTTGTCTTACGTAATTAGGGCACATCCGTTCCCCGAATTTAGGGAGCAAGATGAAGGGGGATGATTATGGATACCTTATGTAATCGGATTCGCTCTACTTACTTATTAGGTTTATTTCTTTTTTCTCGGTTTCTGAATTTTCCTTTTAGATATTGAGCATAAGAAAATGCATCCTCTTCATTCCATGAAGGCGATTCGCAAATAACGGCTATGGGTTTGAGTCTGCCTTTTTCTTTTCGGATGAGAGGCCGCCACAGTCCGACTCGTCTCTCTTGGGTATCGTAGATCATCATCAGAAAACCTGATGGATAATAATCTAAGTCTTTTGGACTCGGATAAGCGTAACCTCCGACATGCGAGTGATAGGTGCCGACAAGCCGTGAGCCGCTATCTTTCAGGTCTCGTCTGATTTCGCGCAGCCACTCTCGGTCAATCTCCCATTTAGCTGGTTCGGTTGCGAGATTCCGTAGAGGCCGAAGACATAAAAGTCCGTCTGTAGCCCGTATGATTGCACCGCACACCTCAAATCCTCCTTTTCGTTCTGCACCGTGAGCGGCACGTCGGACACTGCGGAAGCTGATAGGATCTAGACGCGCTGATGTCATTTTCTTCTGCCTAACGTCCGTTAGGGCTCATCCGCGCCCCGATTTTGGGGTGCAGGTTGAGACGTGGATTGGGCATGTTTTTAGATTCTTTATATAAAGGGAG
>JALOTV010000106.1 GCA_025457685.1 Opitutaceae bacterium | reverse complement strand
GTGGTGGATCACCGCGAAGACTGGACCTACGCGCTGGTGATCCCGCGCGGGCACGCGCTCGAGGCGGCACGCGCGGTGGACAGCTACCGCGCGGTGCACGCGGCGCTGGTCGCGGCGCTGGCGGCCTGCGGGCAGGAGGCGGTGCTAAAGGAACGCTGTGAGCCGGCCGAGAATGGGGAGGCGGCGGAGGGCGGCGCGTGCGCGGCTGCGAAGGGGCCGACGGTGTGTTTCACCCGGCCCGAGCTGTATGACGTGCTGCATCCGGTGACGGGCGCGAAGATCGCGGGGGCGGCGCAGAAGCGCACCAAGGAGGGTTTGTTGTTTCAGGGCTCGGTGTGGCGGCCGGCGGCCGAGGCGGTGCGCGATTGGGACGCGTTGCAGGATGCTTTCGTGGCGGAGTTGGCGCGCGCGCTCGGGGCGGAGGCGGAGGAGACGGGCTGGCCGGACTACGACGAAGGCGAGGTCGAGGGGCTGACTGAGCAGTATGGTGCGGCGGAGTGGACGGAGGCGCGGTAGAGAATAGGCCAGCGTTCGGGGATTTTTTCACGGCCATTGTAACATTCGCCAGCTTCCGGGTATTAGGCTGATGGCAGACCTTTCCAGCCTTGTCCCACTCGCCCCTCCATTCCACCCCGCGTTTTGCAACCACCCGATGGTCGATCATCGCCGCCGCTTGTCACGGGCCTACCCTGGCGGCGGACGCCGCCCTTGAGGCCCTCTGCCGGGCGTATTGGTATCCGCTCTACGCCTACGTGCGCCGCACCGGTCATGCACCGGCCGATGCGCAGGACCTGACGCAGGCTTTTTTCACCCGGCTGCTGGAGAAATCCTGGCTGCGCGACGCCTTGCCGGAGCGGGGACGCTTCCGGAGTTTTCTGCTCATGGCGCTGAAGCGTTTCCTGGCGAAGGAGTGGCGTCGGGAAAACGCCCGCAAGCGAGGCGGCGCTTTGACCTTTGTGCCCCTGGACGCCGCCGAGGCGGAGTCGCGCTACGCGATCGAGCCGTCGCTCGGTCCCGACGAAATGTTCGAGCGGCGCTGGGCGCTGACTTTGCTGGATCGCGGGTTCGCCGTCCTTGCCGAGGAGTATGCGAGCGAAGGACGCTCCGACGAATTTGAGCGGCTCAGGTCGCATCTTACGGCGCGGCGAGACGAGATCGATTACGATGCCACCGCGAGCTCCCTCGGCCTGAGCCCGGGTGCGGCGCGCGTGGCGGTGCACCGGTTGCGCAAACGCTTCCGGGAGGTCATCCGTCACGAAATCGCCGAGACGGTGGCCGATGAGGCGGCGCTCGCGGACGAATTGCGTCACTTCGTGCAAGTTCTCGGACAACGCGCGTAACATCCGCCGTCTTCGCGGTATTTATCTTGGTATGACCTCCTTCAATGCCGGTGCTCCCGCCACGCCTGATGCCACCCCGCGCTGTTCCCGCTGCGGCGCCGCCCTCGTGCTGGACGCTCCCTCCGGTGTGTGCCCGGCGTGTCTGGTCTCGGTTCATTTCGGCACCGAAGCCGACCTGAGCGAACCCGCGGTCACCGACAAGCCGACGCCGTCCATCGAGGAGATCGCGCCGCACTTCCCCAATCTTGAGATCATGTCCTGTCTGGGGCGCGGCGGCATGGGGGTGGTTTACAAGGCGCGCCAAAAAGCCCTCGGTCGGCTCGTCGCCTTGAAACTCCTCGCGCCGGAGCGCGGCTCCGACCCCGCCTTCGCCGGTCGTTTCGCCCGGGAGGCGCAGGCGCTCGCCCGGCTCGACCATCCGAACATCGTGACGGTTTACGATTCCGGCCAGGCTGGCGGTTGGTGCTACCTGCTTATGGAGTTCGTGGACGGGGTCACCTTGCGCCACCTCATCCATGGGGGCCGTATGTCGGCGCGAGAGGCGTTGACCATCGTGCCCCGGATTTGCGACGCCCTCCAATTTGCCCACGACCACGGCATCGTCCATCGCGACATCAAGCCGGAGAACATCCTGCTCGACCAGCGCGGCCAGGTGAAGGTCGCCGACTTCGGCCTCGCGAAGCTGGTGGGGCCGGCCTGGGAGGCACCGCCCATCGCGGGCGAACCGAGCCTCGACTTCGCTGGAGACCTGACGGAAGCGGGCAAGATCATGGGCACGCCGCGCTACATGGCGCCCGAGCAACGCGAGGATCCCGACGCGGTCGATCACCGCGCCGATATTTATGCGCTTGGCGTCGTGCTTTACCAGATGCTCACCGGTGAATTGCCGGATGAGAAAAAAACTCCAGCCGCCCTCGCGCCACGTGCGGCTGGATGTGCGGCTCGACGAGGTCGTGCTGCGCGCCCTCGAAAAAGACCCCGCTTTGCGCTTCGCCAACGCGACCGAGTTCAAGACCGGGCTGGAATCCGTGGCGGGCGCGCCGCCTCCTCCGACCCCGCCGCCGCTTGATCCTTAGCGCTCCGTTCCGGCCGGCGACGAGCGGCCGGGCCCCGAAGTCTCCGGTCGCATCAAGGCGGCGGGCATCGCCATGATCGTCGTCGGCGCGGTCGACCACGTGTTTTACGGCATCAGTCTGCTCGTCGGCGGTCTGTTGCTGCTGGCGATCATGGTTCCCGCGGTTGGGGATGCCTTCGGCGACCTTTTAAACGCCGTAAACGGATTTTCGGGCTCACTGAAAATCCCCTTCCTCGAGTTTCCGGAAGTGATGGTCGGCGCGCTCGTGTTTTTGATCGTCGGGTTGTTCTTCGGTTGGATTGTGCTGCACTTGGCCGTGGCGATTTACGTGGCTGTCTCGGGACGGAGAATGCACCTGCGGCGCCATCACGGATGGGTCACGGCGGGGGCGTGGGTATTGATCATCAGCAGCGCCCTGGGCATGTTGCTGGCCTTCTCGTCGCCGGCGGGCGTGCTCACCGTGTTCTGGCGCCTGATCAAGCTGGGCATAGGCATCTGGGCCTTGGTGGTGTTGCGCCAGCCCGCCGTGAGGGAAGCATTCAAGGCGAACCCGGCTCCGGCCGGCGCGCGGGCCTCGGTGGCCTGACCGTCGGCGCACACTCACTGGCGAGGGCGTGCGAGGGCCGCCCAAGCGCGGATCGGGGGGGCGGTGATATCCCTCCCCCTTGGCCAAGGCCTTCGCACCTACGCCTTCCGCAGGGTGATGACGCACTCGAGGTGGCGCGTCTGGGGGAACAGGTCGAAGGGCTGGACGGCGGTGAGTTCGTAGCCGGCGGCGAGGAAGGATTTGAGGTCGCGCATCTGGGTGGCGGGATCGCACGACACATAGACCACGGCGCGCGGGCTGTATCCAAAAAGCTGTGACAAGAATGATTCGTCGCAGCCCTTGCGCGGCGGGTCGATGAGCACGACGGTGTCGGCGGCGGGAAAGCTCAGGCCGGCGAAGATGGCGGAGGCGTCGCCCGCCTGGAAAGTGACATTGGCCAGCCCGTTGGCGGCGGCGTTTTGGCGGGCGAAGGCGATGCTGCTTTCGCTGATCTCGATGCCGGCGACCTGCTCGAAGGCGCGCGCGGCGGTGAGGGCGAAGAGGCCGCTGCCGCAGTAGGCGTCCACTAGGAAACGCGCGCCGCTGGCGGCGGCCTGGTCGCGGGCGTAGGCGGTGAAGGCGGGGAGGATGAAGGGGTTATTCTGGAAGAAATCGCGGGCGAGGAAGCGCAGTTTTAGATCGCCCACGGTTTCGGTGACGACCTCGTCGTAGTCGGTGGTGACGTGTCCGGAGGCGTCGCGCAGGAGCAGGGTGCCGCCGCGCGCGTAGGCGCCCTCGGCGGCGCGGGCTCGCACGTGGGCGCGGCTGGCGGCGAGGCGGGCGTTGATCGCGTCGGTGGCGATGGGGCAGGCGGGGACGTCGAGCAGATCGAAACGCGTGCCCTGGCGCAGGAAGCCGATGGGCAGCTCGGCGGCGGCCTCGGGTGTGCGCGGGGCGTGGAAGTGCGGGGTGATCTTGGAGCGGTAGCCGTATTCGCGGGGCGAGCCGATGACGGGCGCGACGGGGAAGGTGGTGTCGGCCATGCGCTGGAGGAGTTCCTCGACCTGGCGGCGTTTCCAGGCGAGTTGCGCGGGGTAGGCGAAGTTTTGGTATTGGCAGCCGCCGCAGCGGGCGAAGAGCGGGCAGACGGGCTCGATGCGATCGGGCGAGGGGGTGAGCACGGCCAGAAGGTCGGCCTCGGAGAAGTTCTTGTGGTTGCGAAATACGCGGGCGCGGACGCGTTCGCCGGGGAGGGCGAAGGGCACCATCACGACCCAGCGGGCGGCGGGATCGGCCGGGTGGGGCACGCGGCCGACGCCGACGCCGAGGTTGGTGAGCGAGGCGATTTCCAGCTCAAGCTCGGCGTGGTAGGGGAAGGGGTCGGAGTTGAATTTGTTTTTGCCCACGGAAAAGACCCGCAAGGACACGGAAAGCGGGCGGGGAGTAAAAGGATTTTGTCTTTCGCGGCGCTTCCGTGTGTTCCGTGTGGGCTGTGGGCACCTCCGTCGAACTCATCACCAGTCTCCAAAATCCGCGCGTGAAGCAGCTCGTGAAGCTGCGCGACCGGCGTCCGCGCGACGAGGCCGGCGTGTTTCTCGTCGAGGGTTATCGCCAGATCCGGCGGGCGCTGGACAAGGCGGTGACGATCACGGAGCTTTACGTGTGCTCGGAGTGGTATCTCGGCGACCAGGGCAACGAGCCCGCGCTGATCGCGGAGGCGCAGGCGGCGGGCGCGAAGGTGTATCAGTTGACCAAGGAAGCGTTTGCCAAGGTGGCTTATCGCGAGCGGCCGGATGGCTTGCTGGCGGTGGCTCCGCAGTGGCGACGCACCTTGGCTGATCTCGAGGCCAAGCTGGGGGAAATCTGCAACAAAACTCGGCCTGACCCCTTTTTGCTGGTGGTGGAGGCGATCGAGAAGCCGGGGAATCTGGGGACGATTTTGCGGAGCGCGGACGCGGCGGGGGTGGACGCGCTGATCGTGTGCGATCCGGTGACGGATTTGTTTAACCCGAATGTGGTGCGTGCCTCGACCGGGGTGCTTTTTTCGGTGCCGGTGATCATCGCCACCAGCGCCGAGGTGCGGGTCTGGCTGGCGGAGCGAAAGATCCGCGCGGTGGCGACCACGCCGTCCGCCACCGACATCTACACCAACACGAACCTGCGAGGGCCGCTGGCCATCGTGATGGGCAGCGAACAGTATGGGTTGAGCGATTTTTGGCTCAAGGAGGCCGATGCGCGCGTGCTTATCCCGATGGCGGGACAGGCGGATTCACTCAACGTGGCCATGGCCACGATCATCACTCTATTCGAGGCGGTGCGGCAGCGCGGCGGCGGCGCCTAGGCATTCGGCGCGGCGTCTCCGGCGTGGAGCGTGGCGCGGACGAGGCGGTGCAGGCGGGTGGTGGACGCGCGGAGACGGAAAAACTGGCGGAGCGCGCCTACGTTGGCTGGGTGGTAGGCGTGGGCGTCGGTCTCGGGCATGAGGTCTCGCACGCGTCGGACTGAGGCGGCGGAGCGCACGAGGTCGACGTCCGCCGCGAAATGCTGGAGCCAGAGCAGACGCAGAATCGGCGCGAGGAGGCGGGCGTGGGGATAAAGCGAGCGGCGCAATACATGGCGCTCATACTCGGAGGCCTCGATCTGGTTTTGCTCGCAGTAGAGTTCGAGAAAGGTGCGACGCGGATGGGGCGATTGCGTATCGGGCATGGTCTGGAACTAAGACGGGGCAGGGACTAAACGGCTAAACAGAGAACTAGAATGACTAGACGGGGTAGTTCGGCAGTTTGTATTAAATTTGTTAATCACCCTAGACGGCTAGTCTGGTGAGTCGAGCAGGCGGACGAATTTCCGCCTAAATGTTACCCGCGTGCATTTGAGGCGACGGATCGTTTGGCGCCTCGATTTAAGCACCCGACACCCGAGCAGACGGAGGGAAACTGCGCGCAAAAACGCAGCGCGGTAGAATCAGGGGGTGGCCCCTTGGGCCGCCGTGATCTGGGTGCGCAGGGCGGTGACGGCCTGGGCCTGGGCGGGGGTAAGGAGCTCGACCTGGATGGCGTCGAGGGCACGGAGGGCCTCGGCGTATTTTTTCTCGGCGAAGAGGGCCTGAGCCTGGCGATAGAGGGTGCCGTGATCGAGGGTGTTGGTGGAGGCGACCTCGACTTTGGCGACGGCTCGCCCGGCGGCGGCGATGGCGGCGGAAGGGATGCCGGCCACGCTCGGGGGCTGGGAGGGCGCCGCGGGAGCGGCGGCGAAGGGCTCGGGCGCGGCGGGCGCGGGGGCGGGTTCCTTGGTCTCGACTTGTTTGACGCAACCGGCGAGGGCGAGCGCGGTGAGGAGGATGACGGCGGTGGCGGAACCTTGGGGGGAAAGCGACATGGTGAGGCGGAGCATGGGCATAAAAAAATCCCGGTGCGAGACCGGGATTATGCCAAAGGCTCGGACGTGGCGTGGATCAGCGGGCGGTGGCGGCATCGCGGTAGCGGCGCAGACCGTCACGCACCGAAAGGTAGGGATCGATCGCGGAGGCCTTCATGTCGTCGTAAAGATCGAGCACGGGCGGGAGGGTGCTCATGACGTCGGTCACGGTGATGGTGGCGCGGAATTCCCAGCTCAGGTCGGCGACCCACTCGCGATTGGCGAGGTCGATAAATTCCCAGCCGGTGGGGGAGACGACGGTGTCGGCGGCGCGGCCGCCAAGATCGCGCAGGCTGGTGCCGCCCAAGATCGGGAGGACGAGGTAGGGCCCATGGGGAAGGCCCCAGACGCCGAGGGTCTGGCCAAAATCTTCGCGGGGAATGTTGGCGAGCGAGGGCACGTTGTCGGACTGGCGGATGAAGCCGCCGACACCGCCGAGGGTGTTGACGACGAATTTGCGGGTCTCGAGGTCGGCGCGGGAGAATTTGCCCTGAAGAAGGGAATTCAGGAGCCGGACGGGGTAGCGGACGTTGTCGTAGAAATGGCCGATGGCGCGATTGAGCGGCGGACGAACGACAAACTCGTAGCCGGTGACCGCGGGACGGAGCACGCGGCGGTAAGTCCAGTCGTTGAAGGCGAAGACTCGGCGGTTAAAACCCTCCACGGGATCGCTGACCTGGAGAGGGGTGTAGTCGCCATAATCATCATCGTCGCCGGAAGCGGCGGGAGCGGGTTGGGCGTGGGCGAGACCGCCGGCGGCGAGGAGCGCGGCGGCGGTGAGCAGACGGCGAAGGGTGGACATGGGCGGAAGCGGGAAAATCGGTCGGCGCGGTCGGCGGCGAATCAGGAACCGGCGGCGGGGACGGGTTCGGCGAGCTTGGCCTCGAGGCTGCGGATGAGGCCGGCGGCACCGGACTGGCGGAGGATGGGATCGAACTGGCTGCGGTAGTTGGCGATGAGGGAGACGCCCTCGGCGACGACGTCGTAAACGCGCCAGGCGGGGGCGGCCTCGCGCACCTCTTCGAGGCGGTAGATGATCGCGTAGTTCGCTCCGCCGGAGCGGACGGTGGTGGGGATCTCGATGCGTCCGGGGCGGAGCTCGACCGGCTGGCCGTAGGCGATGTCGGGCGCGGTTTCGCCGCGGAGGCGGTTGGCGTAGGTGCGGACGACGAGGCGGCTGAAAAGCTCGGTGGCGCGGGCGCGCTCGGCCTCGGTGAAGTCGCGCCAGGCGGGGCCGACGGCGAGTCGCGTGGTGGTGGCAAAGGCGAAATGTTTGTTGGCCAGGGTGTCGAGCATGGCCACGAGATCGTCCTGGGCGGGGCGTTCGCGGAGCGCGGTGGTGACCTCGTCGATCCCGTGGCTGAGGGCGGCGCGGGCATCATCCACGGGGGCGGCAAAGAGCCGGCCGGCGCCGGCAAGCGCGCAACATACAAGGAACAGGCGAAGGGGACGGGCGAAGTGCATGGAAGCGGAAAGAGACCGTAAAGTGTCAGCTGTCAGACAAAACCAGAAGCGGAAAAGCGCAACCCAGGGCGCCGGCCGGAGATGGGTGGAAGAGGGGGAGGCGACGGGCGGGCGGCGACGCCGGCTACTCGGTGGCGGGTTTGTCGGCGGACTTCACGTCACCGAAGGCGAAACGGCTGATGAGGGATTCGAGGTCCACGGCGCTCTCGGTGTCGATGATGAGGTCGCCGGGGCCGAGGAGCGCGTCGTCGGCGCCGGGGACGAGGGCGACGTGTTTATCGCCGATGAGGCCGCTGCTGCGGATGGCGGCCATGGTGTCGGCGGGGAGGGCGAGGTCGCGGCGCACGCGGAGGGTGGCGATGGCGGCGTAGCGGTCGTCGAGCTCGACCTTCTCGACCTTGCCGACGGCGACGCCGGAGACGAGCACGCTGGCACCGGGGGCGAGGCCGCCGAGGTTGGTGAAGCGGGCGCGCACCGCGGTGGTGTCGCCGCCGACGAGCGCGCCGCTGCCGATCTTGAAGGCGAGGTAGGCGAGGGCGAGGAGGCCGGCGAGGACGAAGGCGCCGACGGCGAGGTCGAGGCGGGTGTATTTGACGGGAGCGGGCTGCATCGGAAAGAGGGCGCGGGAGGCGAAGGTGTTTTTGAAAAGGGCGGGGCGGATCAACCGAGGTCTTCGGCGTCGTGGACGGTCTCGCCGGCGCGGATGGCGGCGATGGAGCGTGCGAGGGCGGCGGGGCTGTCGCGGAAGGCGGCGACGACGGGATCGGCGGAGGCGGCGAAGTCGGCGGGTGTCCCCGAAAAGTGGATACGCCCGTGGTCGAGCAGGGCGACGGCGTCGCAGGAGGCGAGGGCCTCGGGGAGGTCGTGGGTGACGACGATGGCGGTGAAGCCGAACTCGCGCCGCGCGTGGGCGATGAGGGTGAAGACGGCGTTGCGCCGCACGGGGTCGAGGCCGGCGGTGGGCTCGTCGAAGAGCACGAGCTCTGGGCGGGTGACGAGGGCGCGGGCGAGGGCGAGGCGCTTCTGCATGCCGCCGGAGAGTTGGGACGGGTAGCGGAGGGCGTCGCCCTCGAGCTCGAGGCGGCGGAGGGCGTCGGCCACGCGCGCGCGGATCTCGGGCTTGGGCAGGAGGGTGGCCTGCTCGAGCGGGAGGGCGACGTTTTCCCAGGCGTTGAGCGAGTCGAGGAGGGCGTTGCCCTGAAACAGATACGAGCAGCGGGCGCGGAAGGCGGCGAGGGCGGCGGGATCGCGGCGGGAGAGCGGTGCGCCGTCGAAGCGGACCTCGCCTGCGTCGGGGGCGAGCACGCCGGCGAGGCACTTGAGGAGGACGGATTTGCCGGTGCCGGACTTGCCGACGACGGCGAGCACGCGGCCGCGCGGCACGGCGAGGGAGACGTCGGCGAGGACGGCGCGGGCGCCGAAGTGTTTTTGCAGGCCGCGGGTCTCGAGCAGCGGGGCCCCGGCCGGGGCGGCGGCGGGAGGTGTATCCGAAAAGCTCATACGAAGAGGGAGGTGATGAGGTAGTCGGCGGCGAGCACCCC
>JALOTV010000003.1 GCA_025457685.1 Opitutaceae bacterium | reverse complement strand
GGTCGCCCAGATCGAGGAGGCGCAGCTACTCGCCAATCGCATCGGCGAACTGAGCCAGAAACGGCTCATGCCCTTTGAAATGCTGGCCCTGATCAACCCCGCCCGCCCCGACTCCATCGTGTTTCAGACCATCTCCACCCGCGGGCTGAGCGGACTCGAAATCTCGGCGCAGGCGGCAAACGCTTCCGACGTCGGCGTGTATGCCAACGCGCTGAAAGCCCTCGCCGCCTTGGCCGAGGTGAAGACCGGCGAGGTGCGCTCGCGCGACGGCATGACGACCTTCGTGCTCTCGCTGGAGTTCAAACCCGAGGCGCTGCGCAACGGAGGTGCCAAGTGAACCTCCTCAAATCCCTCTTCCTAGGCCGGCTGCTCCGCGAAAAGGTGCTGGTTTTCGTCTTCGTGCTGCTGGGCGCGCTCATCTGGCTGTCGGCCGCCGGCGAACGCTTCGGCGCCACCCTGCGCGGCTACCGCTCGGCGGCGGCGGAACTCCGCACCCAGGCGCTCTGGCTGGACAACCGCGTGGCCATCGAGACGGCGGCGGCGGACGCGGCACGCCACCTCGACGCCTCCAAAACCTACGATGCCACCTTCCTGGTCGCGGAGGTGATGGCGATGGCGCGCCGGGCCGGCCTAACGGTCAACACCGAGCCGCCGCGCACGCTGCGTTCGCCACAGTTCGCGGTCCACACCGTGCAGGTGACGACGCGCCGGGCCGAGCTGGCGTCCACCCTGCGTTTCTACCAGGAGCTGGCGAGCAAGGCCCCTTACCTGGGACTCGAGCGCATATCCATCCAAGGCGATCGCACCGCGCCGGGCATGCTCAACATCACCTTGCAAATCGCCTCGGTGGAGTTGCTCAACGCGCCGGTCCTTAAGGCCGAAGCCGTCGTCGAAACCCCATCTGCTCAGCCCGAGTCGCAAACAAACGAGGCCGAGCCCCAGATCCAAGCTTCGGCCGAAACGGCCGATGGTGCGGTGCCGGCACCGGTCGTCGCCTTGCCCGAGCCCCCGCCTCCCGCGACGGAAGCGGTGGAGTAAGCGACCTCGCTCAAGCCTCTTGGCAATCGGGGGCGGCGGGCACCCGCATGGCGAAGGCCGGAAGGAGGACGTGCACGTTGCGTCCGCACTCGTCCGTGCCGTGGAAACAGCCCTGCGCGACGGTGTCGCCGGCGGCGACGTGGTAGCTGTTGTAGGAAAAACTTTCGCCGGGTCGCAGCACGGGATTCTCGCCCACGATTTTATCCCCTTCGATGACCTGGCGGGTGCCGTCGTGGCGGGCCAGCACCCACTTGCGGCCGGTCAAAGTCACGGTGTGCTCGCTGGCGTTGTGGATGGTGATGAAATAGACGAACGCGTGAGGCTGATCGGCGGGCAGGCATTTGCCGCCGTGATGATAAACGAGTTTATCGAGACGGGCGCTGAGGCCGGGAAGCTGGGTCGAGACGGACATGACTACGGTTGAAGCGAAGCGAGGAATGTGTGCCGGCAAGCAACTCAAGCCGCGCCGCTTGGCAAGCGCCGGGGTGGATGTGCGGGGAAGTGTCGCGGCGCTTGTGACTTGGCGCGGCATGCGCACCTTGCCGGCATGAGGCTGCATGCGCTGGGAGATACGGCATATCTGATCACCTTGGCCGAGGAGGTGAGCCAGGCCTCGCTCGCGCGGGTAGCGGCCCTCGTGGAACGCCTGCGGGCGGAGCGTCCCGTCGGCGTGGCCGACGTCGTGCCAGCGGGCGCGAGCGTGGCGGTGCTCTACACGCCCGAGGACGTGGCCACGCATCCGGGCGAGTTGCCCTGGCATGCGGTGGCGCAGTGGATCGAAACCAAGCTCGCGGAAAAACGTCCCGCGGCGAAAGCGCCGGCGCCGCGCGAGCACGTCATCCCGTTGTGCTATGGCGGCGAACACGGGCCCGATCTGGGCGTGGTGGCCGAGGCGGCGCGGATGTCGCCGGAAGCGGTGGTGCGCATGCATGCAGCGACCGTTTACACCGTGGCGTGCGTGGGCTTCACCCCGGGCTTTGCCTATTTGTTTGGTTTGCCCGCCCGGCTGGCCACGGCGCGGCGCGCCACGCCGCGCACGCGGGTGCCGGCGGGCAGCCTGGGCATTGGCGGCGCGCAGACCGGAATCTACCCGCGGGAAACTCCGGGCGGTTGGCAACTGATCGGGCGCACGCGCGTGGAGTTGTTTGACCCGCAGGCCGAGCCGCCGGCGCTGCTCGCGGCCGGAGACCGGGTGAAGTTCAAACCCGTTGACGCGCTGCCGGCGGCCCGCGCCGTGGTCGCCGCGCGAGCGCCCCTGCGCGGTCTCGGCAGGCCACACGCGGGCGTGCTTGAAATCGTGAAGCCGGGCGGCCTCGCCACCGTGCAGGACCTTGGACGGCCCGGACGCGCGGGGCAGGGGGTGGCAACCGGCGGCGCGCTGGACCGTTGGGCGGCGGCGGCCGCGAATCTGGTGGTGGGCAACACACCCGAGGCCGCGTTGCTCGAATGCACTTACGTCGGGCCGGTGTTGCGTTTTCACGCGCCGGCGACCGTGGCGCTGCTCGGCGCGGAGGTGGCGGGAATCCAGACCGGCAAACCGCTGCGCGTCGCGGCGGGCCAGATCCTCGATTGCTCGGTGTTTACACGCGGCGCACGGCTCTATGTGGCGGTGGCCGGCGGGCTGCGGGTTCCGCTCCGACTGGGCTCGGCGGCGACGCATGTGAACGCCGGCTTCGGCGGACACGAGGGCAGGGCGCTGGCGGCCGGGGACACGTTGACTTACCTGCCAAGCGATCCTGAGCGCGATGGGAGCGCGGTCGCGTGGCGTATTCAGGCGCCGGTCGCCGCATCTCCGAAAAAAACCTGCGTCGAGGTGCGACTCGTGCCCGGCGTGGATTGGGAAAAAATCTTTCGCGACGCCGTGCCAGGCGGTGCGAACGCCACGCTGGAGGCGATGCGCTTCCGGCTGAGCGCTAAGTCGGATCGCATGGGTCTGAGACTGGATGGGGCCACACTCGCGGTGCCCTCAGACGCGTCGAGCGGGGCCTCGCGCCCGGTGCTGCCGGGCACGGTGCAACTGCCGCCAGACGGGCGCCCCATCGTCTTGATGGCGGAGGGCCAGGTGATCGGCGGCTATCCTCAGCTGGGGCAGGTAGCATCGATCGACTTGCCCAAGCTCGCGCAGGCGGGGCCGGGCGCGGAAATCGCGTTTCGCGTGGTGAGCCTCTCCGCCGCCCAGCAGGCCCGGCTACGCGTCGCGGCGGAGCTGGCCAAACTGCGCACCGGACTCCAACTCCAGCGCTGACCGTCCATGGCCTCCCATCCCTCACCAGACACTACTCCGTGCATCGACTTGAACGCCGATGTGGGCGAAGGCGGCGCGCAGGATGAGGCCTTGTTCGCGGCCGGCATCTCCTCGGCCAACGTCGCGTGCGGCGCGCATGCGGGAGACGAGGCCAGCATGGCCGCCGCCTGCACGCTGGCCGCGCGATACCCCGTCGCGCTCGGCGCGCATCCGGGCTATGCGGACCGTGAACACTTCGGCCGACGTGCGCAAACGCTGGCCCCTAGAGAGCTGGAGCGACTGCTCGAGGATCAACTCGCCGCGCTGCATGCCTGTGCCGTTCGCGCCGGCGTGGCGGTCGCGCATGTGAAGCCGCATGGCGCGCTTTACCACGCGCTCAATCGGGACGAGGCGGGGGCGGATGTGTTGCTAGGAGTCGTGCGCCGTCTGTTGCCGCAAGCGCATATCGTCGGACCGCCCTGCGGTGCGCTCGACCTCGTGACGCGGCGCGCGGGGCTGAAATTCGTGCCCGAGGGGTTTATTGATCGCGGCTACAGGCCGGATTTCAGTCTGGTGCCGCGTGGCGAGCCGAGAGACGTGCTGCATGACACGCCGCTCGCGGTGGCCCAGGCGCTTAGTCTGGCGCGCAGCGGGCGCGTGCGCACGCTCTGCGTGCATGGCGACGGCGCGGAGGCGACGCGCCTGCTCGTGGCCGCTCGCGCCGCTTTGCTCGCGGCAGGTTTTAGGATTTCGGCGCCTGCTTGAGATCGTCGGCGGGAGAAGTTCCTGCGGATGGCTGCGCGCGTGGCGAACCAACGAGAAGGGCGAGACCGCCAAAAATGAGAAACAAAGAGTAAAACGTGCCGCGACTCATGCCCATGATCAGGCCGGCGTCTGGCTCGCGAAACACCTCGCCGATGATGCGCGCCACGGCATAGCCGATCAGAAAACATCCGGCGATCCTGCCCGGGGCGGCGCGCAGCCAGGCACTACGCCAGATGAGATATTGGGTGAGCGCGAGGAGCAGGAGACCTTCCAGCGCAGCGGAGTATAACTGGGACGGATGGCGCGGCTCGATCAGTATCGTGGGCGTGCCGGGAGCCGCGCTGTCGGGAAAAATGACCGCCCAGGGCACCTGGCTGGTTTTACCCCAGAGCTCTCCGTTGATAAAATTAGCGACGCGACCGAAGAAGAGCCCCAGGGGCGCCACGCTGGCCACGAGATCGGCGAGATGACGCCAGGCCAAACCGTAGCTACGCGCGGACCAGAGCAGCGCCATGGTGACACCGATAAAGCCGCCGTGACTGGACATGCCGCCATCCCACACGCGGAGCAGTGCGAGCGGATCGCGCCACAGCTCGGCGGGCTGGTAGAAAAGAAAATATCCGAGCCGACCGCCGACGAGCACGCCGATCACCAGCGCGGTCATGAAATCCCCGGCCTGATCCGCGCGTAGCGACGTGAGGGAACGTCGCCCGTAGTGCCGGAGCAAATACCACGCACCCACAAAACCCGCCACATATGCGAGGCCGTAGTAGCGGATGCCGATGGTGTCGGTGAACTGGATGAGAAAGGGGCTCAGGTCATGCACCCAGTGGGCGGGAACGGGCGAAGTCATGACGTGGAGGAAGAGGTGGATGGAGGAGTGGCCGTCGGCGACGGGGCGGGGGAGTATGCCGGGCGTGCCTTGGACGGGGCGAGGGCCACCCGCACGCGCGCGAGTTCGCGCATGTCCACCGCGACGTCGTCCTTCTCGAAGATTTCGCGCCCGAGGAGGGTTTCCATCACGTCCTCCATGCTGATCACGCCGGCGGTGGAGCCGTATTCATCCACGACCACGAGCAGGCGCTGATGGTATTCGAGAAAGAGGCGCAGCGCCTCGGCGGCGGTCACGGTCTCGGGCACGAAGTGCGCTTCCTGGACGAATTTCCCCACCGGATCGGCATCCTGGTCGTTGGCCTTGGCCTTGAGCAAATCGCGCCGCCGCACGATGCCCACGATGTCGTCGAGGTTGCGTCCGTAAACCGGCATGCGGCCGAAGGACACGTTGGGAAATTCCTGGAAAACCTCGCCGATGGTGGCGCTTTGGCGCACCCCGGTGACGACGTTGCGCGGGGTCATGATCGCGCTGACGCGCACCTCGTCGAGGCGGAGCGCATTGGTGATGATGCTCGATTCGCTCACGGACAAAGTGCCGTGGCGGGCGCCGCGTTCCGCCAGCAGGCGGATTTCCTCGCCTGCGCCGGCATCGTCGGGAGCGGTGCCGACGAGCAGGCGCACGAGGTATCCGCACAGCCACGTGACCGGGCGAAGCGCCTTCACCACGAAGGCGAGCGGGTAGACCATGGCGGGCTGGAGCTTGCGGCGGTGAATGACGCCGAGGTTCTTGGGAATGACCTCGGAAAAAATCAGGATGCCCACGGTCATGCCGGCGGAGACGACGCCGAGCACCGCGTTACCAAAGAGCTTTGTGGCGAGACCGCCCACGATCACGGAGCCGAGCGTGTTGGCGATGGTGTTGAGGGTGAGGATGGCCGAGGACGTGTCCTCCAGCCGAGTCTTGAGCCTCTCAAGCACGACGCCACGTTTCGGCCGCAGATTTTTGAGGGACTCGATCTCGCCTACCGTGGTGCTCAGAATCATGGCCTCCCAGAGCGAGCAAATGAAGGAGACGCCACAGGTCAGCAGGATGGCGATGAGCAGAGACAACATGGTGCGCGAATGTATGCAGCCTCGGAGCTAGCCAACTCAAAACCTTTGGCGTGTGGCCGTCGGATTGCGCCTTGACCGCAAACGGATATGTAAAACAGTAAGTTTTTCCCCTACCGATTCCCCCTATGAAACCCACCCGCTTATCGGCTGTGCTGATCCTTTCCCTTGTTGCTTTTGGCGCCACTGGCTGCGCCGTGATCACCAAAGGGCGCAAACAGGAGGTGGTTGTCCGCAGCACGCCCTCGGGCGCGGTTACCAAGATCAACGGCACCGAAGTCGGTTCCACCCCGTTCAAGGTCACCTTGACGCGCAGCGATGTTTTCCGGGTGGATTTTGAAAAGCCCGGCTTCGCCCCGCGCGCGGCCCTGCTCCTTCCCTCTTCGGCGGAATACGATTCCCGCTACATTCGTTGGGGCCTCGACTACGATCTGGGCGCGGCGACCGATCTGATCCCTGCCGAGCTTTCGGTGGAATTGCAGCCACAGCTCGACAACATCTCCATGGCGGATCGCTTCGAGGAAATGAGCGCGCAGATCGTCCGTGCGGACGCGTTGCTCGCCAGCGGCGAACTCTCCGCGAGCGACCACAAGTATCTGGTCGATCAAATCATCGCGACCTACCATCGCGCTCCCTGATTGAGGCATACGCGCCACGTTGCGTCACGAGACGCCTTCACGTTTCAGGCACCCCAAATCGGGGTGCCTTTTTTGTTGCCCGTTCGGGCGGCGCGCTTCGCCCTAGCACCCTTTGATTTCATGAACGCCCTGCAACGCACTCCGCTTCGCGATTTCCATGCCGCCCACGGCGCCCGATTGGTGGACTTCGCCGGCTGGGAAATGCCGGTGCAGTATCGCTCCATCCTTGAGGAGCACAAGGCGGTGCGCCGTGCGGCCGGGTTGTTTGATGTCAGCCACATGGGCGAGGTGGACGTGCGCGGCGCACAAGCGGCGGAGTTCCTCGATCATCTGGTGACCAACGATGTGTCGAAGCTCTATCCGGGCCGCGTGCTCTACTCGCCGATGTGTCAGGAAGACGGCGGCACGGTGGACGACCTGCTCGTCTACATGCGCGGCGCGGAGGACTACTTCCTGTGTATCAACGCGGGCAACATCGCCAAGGATCTGGCATGGATACGCGCGCAGGCGGAGCGTCTCGATGTCACCATCACGGACCGATCGGCCGACTACGCCCTGCTGGCCGTGCAAGGTCCGCGTGCGGCCGAGATCGTGCAGGGGCTGACCGGGGCGAAACTCGGCCTGCTGGCCAACTATCACTTTTGCGAGGGCACGGTCGCCGGCACGCACTGCATCATCAGCCGCACCGGCTACACGGGCGAGGACGGGTTTGAACTTTACCACGCCGCCGCCGAGGCGCCCGCCCTCGCCGAGGCGCTGCTGGCGGCCGGAGCGCCCCACGGGCTCGAACTCGCGGGCTTGGGCGCACGCGACAGCCTGCGTCTCGAAGCTGGCTATCCGCTCTACGGCCACGAGCTCGCGGCGGATATCTCGCCGCTCACCGCCGGTCTGGGATGGACGGTCAAGCTAGGCAAGGCGCGCCCCTGCGTGGGCCACGCCGCGCTTTCGCGCGAGAAGACCGAGGGCGCGGCGCGCGCGGTGCGTTTTTTCCGCACCGGAGACCGGCGTATTGTCCGCGCGGATACGGCAGTGAACGCCGGCGAAGGCGGTCCCGTCGTCGGGCGGGTGCTCTCCGGCACGCTTTCGCCCGTGCTCAACGAGGCCATTGGATCCGTCTTGGTCGAGACCTCGGCCGCCGACGGCCCGTTGACGGTCGATATCCGCGGAACTGCGATCGCGTTGCAACGGGTGAAGCCGCCCTTCGTGCCCTTGCGGCGCACCTGAGGGATTGCGCGCAGGGCTTATCTCATCAGGACTCTTCCCACACTTTTCCAGCACACCATGAGCCACATACCCACCGATCTGTTCTATGCGAAGTCGCACGAATGGCTGAAAGTCGCCGCCGACGGCACCGCGCTGATCGGGATCACCGATTACGCCCAGTCCAGCCTTGGTGACATCACCTTCGTCCAGTTGCCCAAGGCCGGCAGCACCTTCGCCGCCGGGGAGACCTTCGGCGTGGTGGAATCGGTCAAGGCCGCCTCGGATCTTTACGCGCCGGTGGCGTTCACCGTGCTCGAGAGCAACGCGCTCCTCGACGGCAATCCGGAGACCCTCAACACCTCGCCCTACGAGGCGGGCTGGATGATGAAGGTGAAGCCGGCCGCCGCCGGCACCGACGGCTTGCTAGATGCGGCGGCCTACGCGCAGCACATCGGTTGATCAGGCGCGCCCTAGCGCGCCTTGCGCTGAGGTCATGGTGCCTTGCTCGATCTGGTAAAGAGTCACTTAATAATTCTCAAAATCTACCAGCCCGGCCTTGCGAAGCGCGCACAGGCGTAGCCCAGTGGATGCATGTTCCCGGTAAAATGCATCCTTCTGTCGGCGGCCTGTTTAATCGCCGTATCCGCGTGCAAACCCCGGGCGGCCGCCCCCGCCGGCGCCTCCGCCCGCACTCCGCAAAAAGTCGAGGTCGTGGCGATCGAGCGCGCGGACTTGAGCGAGACTCTCGAAGTCACGGGAACGCTGGAGGCGAATGAATCTATCGCCATCCAACCCGAGCTGGCTGGCATCGTGCGAGAGATCGCTTTCGAAGAGGGGCAGCGGGTGCAAAAGGGCGCGCTGCTTGCGCGACTGGACGATGCCGAGCTGAAGGCGCAGGTGGCCGAGGCGGAGGCGCGGGCGGACCTGGCGCGGATCAACCGTGAACGCGCCGAGGCCCTGGCCGCGGATGGCACGCTGGCCCAGGCGGAGCTGGATCGGGTGCGCAGCGAAGAGCGTGCCACGGTGGCCGCGCTGGAGCTGTTGCGCGTGCGCCTGGCGCGCACCCGTCTCGTCGCGCCTTTTGACGGTGTGCTGGGTGCGCGCCAGCTGGCGGTCGGCGACTACGCGACGCCGGTGGCGGTGCTTGCACGTCTGGATGATTTGTCGGCCCTGAAGGTGAGTTTCCGCGTGCCGGAGCGCAGCATCCCCGAAGTCGAGGTTGGCACCCGCGTTGTTGCCCGCGTGCGGGTCGGGGCAAACGCCACGCCGGTGGAGACCGAAGGCGAGGTGTTTTTTGTCAGCGCGAGCATCGATCCTGCGGTGCGGGCCAGCGAGGTGAAAGCCATCCTGCGCACTCCGCCCGCCGCGCTGCGCCCAGGCATGTTTGCCTCGGTGAAGATACAGCTCGCCGTGCGTGCGAACGTCCTGGTCGTGCCCGAGCCGGCTCTGTTGGCCGGACAACGCGGCGTGCAGGTGATCGCGGTGGAGAACAAGGATGGCGCGGCCACGGCCCGCTTCGTCAACGTGACCACGGGCTTGCGTGTCGGCGGGCGAGTGGAGATCACCCCGGTGGAGTCCGACGCATTGGCGGAGGGCACGCGCATCGTAGCTTCGGGCGCGGGGGCGCTGGTGTTGTTCCCCGGCGCGCCGCTGGAGCCGGTGGATAGGTTCGTCAGCATGCGCAACATCGGGAGCGACCAGCCATGATTCTCTCCGACATCTCCATCCGGCGGCCGGTCATCTGCATCGTGCTGTCCTTGCTCATCCTGACGGTCGGCGCGTTGTCTTTCTCGTCGTTGCCGGTGCGCGAGTATCCGGACATCGACGCGCCAGTCGTGTCTGTGAGCACTAACTATCGCGGCGCGGCGGCCGAGGTGGTGGAAACGCAGATCACCGATCCGCTGGAAGAACAGCTGAGCGCCATCGACGGCGTGCGCCTCATGCGTTCCGACTCATCGGAGGAGCGCTCGACCATCACACTGGAGTTTACCCTAGATCGCGACGTGGATTCCGCGGCCAACGACGTGCGCGACCGCGTGGGACGCGTGCAGGGATCGCTCCCCGACGAGGTCGATCCGCCCGAGGTGTCGAAGGCCGACACGGACGACGAGCCGATCCTCGTGCTGTCGTTTAACTCGCCGCGTTACTCTCGGCTGGAACTGGCGGAGCTCGCGGACCGGATCGCGGTGCAGCGCCTGCAGACGATCTCCGGCGTGTCGCAAGTCGAGCTGCGCGGCCCGCGTTTCGCGATGCGCCTGTGGGTCGATTCCGCGCGTCTGGCGGCGCAGGGGCTCACCGTGGCGGACGTGGAGGCCGCGCTCCGGCAACAAAACGTCGACGTGCCCAGCGGACGCCTGGAGTCCCGCACCCGCGAGTTCCCCGTGCGTCTGGACGGTCGCCTCATCGAGGTGGCGGATTTCGAGAACCTCGTGCTGGCCACGCGCGACGGCTACCAAGTGAAGTTTCGCGATGTGGGCCGGGTGGAACTAGGCTCCAGCGACTACCGCAGCGACAACCGCTTCAATGGTCGCAACACAGTGGGTGTTCGCGTGGTGCGTCAGTCTCAGGCCAACCTGCTCGATGTGGCGGCGGCGGTGAAGGCGATGATGCCCGAGATCCAGCGAAACCTGCCTGACGAGGTGAACGTGGACATCGCCTACGACACCAGCGTGTTCGTCGAGCGCTCGGTCAATGAAGTGAAGCGGACCCTGATCGAGGCGGGCGTGTTGGTGGTGTTGACGATCTTCGTGTTCTTGCGCGACTGGCGCGCCACGGTCGTGCCTCTGGTCGCCATACCGGTCTCTCTCGTGGGGTCGTTCGCGGCGATGTCCTGGATGGGATTTAGCATCAATCTGCTCACCCTGCTCGCGCTGGTGCTGGCGGTGGGACTGGTGGTGGACGATGCGATCGTGATGCTGGAAAACATCTACCGGCGCATCGAGAACGGGGAGCCGCCCGTGCGCGCGGCGGTCTTCGGCGCGCGCCAGATGGCCTTTGCGGTCATCGCGACCACGCTCGTCCTGATCGCGGTGTTCGTGCCGGTGGCTTTCCAGAAGGGCAGCACCGGGCGCTTGTTCTACGAATTCGGCATCACGCTGGCCCTTGCGGTGACGTTCTCGAGTATCGTCGCGCTCACGCTCACGCCGATGCTTTGCTCGCGCTTTTTAAAGCTGCGCCGCGATGCCGACGGACGTCCCGCGCACGGCTGGCTCTATCGGAAAACCGAGCCCGCTTTCGTGTGGGTGAACGAACGCTTCGCCTCGCTTCTCTCGCTGACCATGCGACGCCGTTTCTGGGTGCTGGGCGCCACCGCGATCTTTAGCGCGGTGGGACTGGCCAGTTTCACACAGCTGCAACGCGAGCTCACGCCGGAGGAAGATCGAGGGCTGTTCCGTGTGATCATGAATTTCCCGCTCGGTTCGAGTCCGGTCTACGCGACATCCTACGCGACCGAGGTCGAAAAAGTGCTGGCCGAAACCCCCGAGGTGGAGCGCTGGTTCCGCAGCACCGGCGGTGGCTTTTCGGGCAGCGCCAGCCGCGGTTTCGCTTTCGTATCACTCAAGCCTTGGGAGGAACGTGAACGCTCCACCCAGGAGGTGCTACGCGAGCTGCGCACCAAACTAAAGGACAACACCGGCGGTTTGATGATCGTGTCTCCCGTGCGTCCGCTGGGCGGTCGACGAAGCGGGTCCGGCGGAGTGCAGCTGGTGTTGCAAGGTTCGGATTATGGCGAGCTGCGCACGACCGCGGAGAAATTCGCCGCGGAGCTGCGCGAGAGTCAGGTCCTGGGGCAGATCCGCATCGAGCCCCAGCCCAATAAGCCCCAGGTGGACGTGACCATCGATCGCGCCCGCGCGGCCGACCTCGGTGTGCCGGTGGGCGAGATCGCCTCGACGCTAGAATCGCTTTTCGGAGGCCGGCAAGTGACACGTTTCCGCCGTGCGGCGGAGGAATACGACGTGATCGTGCAGATGGACGAACAGGATCGCACGCAACCCTCCGATCTCGCTGTCGTCTATGTGCGCGGCGCGGGCGGACGTCTGGTGCAGCTCAGCAGTCTGGTGGATATGCGCGAAACCTCGGTGCCCGAGGCCTTCCCGCACCTGGACCGCCAGCGATCGATCACGGTAAGCGGACAACTCGCGCCGGGGCGCACGCAAGGCGACGGCGTGGCCGAGTTCGAGGCCGTGGCCGAGCGCATACTGCCCGAGACGATACGCACCGCGTGGGAGGGCGAGACGCGTGAGTTTGTCGAGAGCGCGGGCGACGCCTGGATGCTCTTCGCGCTCGCCTTGTTGTTCACCTTCCTGGTGTTGGCGGCGCAATTCGAGTCGTGGCTGCATCCGGTGACGATCTTCTCCGGCGTATTGGTCGCGGTCGCGGGCGGCGTGCTGGTCTTGTATCTGAGTCGTTTCTGGGGGCAGCCTTTGACCGACAATTTGTTCTCCCGCTTCGGGCTGATCATGCTTATCGGACTCGTGGCGAAAAACGGCATCCTGATCGTCGAGTTTGCCAACGAGCTTCAGCTCGAGGGCAGGGCCGCGGCGCAGGCGGCCTACGAGGCGGCCACCCTGCGTTTCCGGCCGATCTTGATGACCTCGATCTCGACCATTCTGGGCGCGTTTCCGCTGGCGATCGCGAGCGGCGCCGGCGCCGAGTCGCGCAATCCGCTCGGCGTGGTGATCGTGGGAGGTCTGGGCCTCTCTACGCTGATCACGTTGTTCGTCATACCCCTCGTGTATATCCTGATGGATTCGCTTTGCGTGCGATTCACCGGCAAAGGCAGCGCGAGCGGACTGCGACGCGCCGCCGAGATCGGCGCGGAAGTGGAAAAAGCCGAACGCGAGGCATCCTCGGTGTGATGCACGGATGCGGATTGCCGGGCGCAGTCGGCGCTCCATTTTAACCGTCATGAAACTACGCTTGCCGTCCGTTCTGGTCGCCTCGCTCGCGCTGCTCGCCTTGCCCGCCTGCACCACGGTGCAGGAGACAGGGCGCTCGCAAGTCATGCTCATGTCGCCCGCCGAGGAGGCGGCGCTCGGGGTGCAGGCATTCGCGCAGATCAAGAAACAGGAAAAGATCTCCACCGATCCCGCGCTCAACGCCCGGATCCAAAACATAGGCCGGCGCGTGGCGGCGGCGGTGGGCCGCGAGCTGCCCGATGCCAAGTGGGAGTTTGTCGTGTTTGAGTCGGAGCAGATCAACGCCTTCGCCTTGCCGGGCGGAAAGGTGGGTTTCTACACCGGCCTGATCAACCTGGCGGCAAATGACGACGAGATCGCGATTGTGATGGGACACGAGGTGGCGCACGTGACCAGCCGGCACGGCGCGGAGCGCCAATCCCAGGCCATGTTGATCGGGCTCGGCGGCGTCGCACTTGGGGTGGGCGCGCGCAACGACAAGAATGCCGATTACTACCTGCTCGCCTACGGAATCACGACCACCCTCGGTTCACTCAAATATTCCCGCGACCATGAGACCGAGGCCGATGTGGTCGGCCTGCGCTTCGCAGCCAAGGCCGGCTACGATCCGCGCGCGGCGGCGGCGTTCTGGCGCAAGATGGCGGCCAAGGAGAGCGGCGGTCGTCCGCCGGTCTTTCTTTCCACGCATCCTTCTTCCCAAGACCGCATCGCGAATCTCGAGCGTCTCGCGCCCGGGCTGATGCCGGTTTACGAGCAGGCCAAGGCCAACCTCGCCCTCGGCGGCGCGCCGGCCCGCACCGTCGCTCCCGCCACGACAACCGTCGCCCCGTCGAATGCCAGCACCAGCCAAACCGGCCGGACGACCGCGCCCGCCACGCGCGGCGGTGCGCCGGCGGCAACGGAGAAGGCCGAGCTGGATCGATTCCTCGGCCGGTGAGTCACGCACGCCAGTCACGCGCAAATCACGTTATTTTCCCTCTCGCCCATGTTTGATCCCATCGAAGCCCTCAAAGAGTTTATCCGCCACCCGAGTGTATCGGCCGATCCCGCGTTCAAGGCCGGCATGCACGGAGCGAGAGACTTTATCGCCAGCCTGCTGGGCCGCATCGGGTTCGAAGTGGAGGTGGTGCCCACTCCTCTGCATCCCGTCATCCTCGCCGAGCGCAAGGGGCCGGACAGCTGGCCCCACGTCATCATCTACGGCCACTACGACGTGCAGCCCGCCGACCCGCTGCACCTCTGGACCACGCCGGCCTTCGAGCCGACGGTGAGGGGCGACCGGCTCTACGGACGCGGCGCGGCGGACAACAAAGGGCCTTTGCTAACCCACGTCGCGGCGGTGGCCCGGCTGCTCGAGCGGCGGCCGGACCTTCCGCTCCGGATCACGTTCATGATCGAAGGCGAGGAGGAGATGGGCAGCCCCAGTTTCCCCGCGTTTCTCGACGCGAAGGCGGAGAGACTGAAGAAGGCGGACTTCGTGCTGCTGTCCGACACGGGCAGCCCGCGCGAGGACCAGATCGTGATCACCTGCGGCCTGCGCGGCCTGACGCTTTTCGATCTGGAGGTCACGGGGGCGCGCACCGACCTGCACTCCGGTTTGCACGGTGGCGTATTGAGAAATCCGATACAAGCGCTGGCCGAGGTCTGCGCCACGTTGCACGACGCGGACGGCCGGGTGAACGTGCCGGGATTCTACGACGATGTGCTGGAGGTGCATCCATGGGAGCGCGAGCAGCTGGCGCGGTTCGGGCAGAGCGAGGCGGAGTATCGCGAGTTTCTCGGCATACCCGCCTTCTACACCCACAAGGGCTACACGCCCTTCGAGGCGACGCGCTTCCTGCCCACCTTGGAGTTTAACGGCATCGGCGGCGGCTACCAGGGCGAGGGTTCCAAGACCGTGATCCCCAGCAAGGCCTTCGTGAAGGTGAGCTGCCGGCTGGTGGCGAACCAGGATCCGGAAAAGATCCGTGCGCTGGTCTATCGCGCCATCACCGAGCGGATGCCGAAGGACGTGACCTTCCGCCTGATCGAGCAGCACAACGGCACGCCCTACGTGGTGGTGCCGCCGGACCGGGCCAACACGCCCGCAGACCAGTCCCCTGTGCTCGCACGCGCCTTTCGCGCGGCCGACGCGGCGATCGGCGAGGTGTTTGGCAAACCTCCGCTCTATCTGCGCGAAGGCGGCAGCGTGCCCATCATCGCGGACATCAAGCGCAAGCTGGGCCTCGATTCGGTGATGATGGGCCTCTTCCTCCCCGAGGATAATCTGCACGCGCCGGACGAGAGCTTTAACCTGAATGTGATGCGCAAGGGCATGGCAGCATCCGAGCGCATCCTTGAAACACTCGCGGCGGGCGGACGGGGCAAGGCCTGAGAACGGTCTCGGCAGGGCGCAACTAACCGGCAGGACTTAGCCGGCGCCATCCAGCAGATCGGCCGCGATGCCCCAGCGCAGGTTGTGCAGGCTGTGGTGGAAGTGATCGAGCCCGGCGCTCTCCGCCACCGCCAGCACGGTGACCAGCGCGGCGGGGAAGACGTCGGCGCGCGCGGCGGGCATGCCGGGGATGAGTTTGCGCTCCGGCAAGGTGAGAGGCGCGAGTTCATCGAGCAGATCGTGCACGGTGTGGAGGGACACCGCAGCCGGTGTGTCGGCAAGCTCCACCCCGTGCCGAGCGCCCTTGATGACGCGCAGCGTGGTGATGGTGCCACCGGTGAAAACAGCGGAGGCGGGCCGATCGGGCAGATCGAAGCGGAAACCGGAGCGACGCAGTTCCTGCTTCACAAAGAGCGCGAGACCGAGGCAGCGATCCTGGTCGAGCGGGGCGGCGGGATCGGCGAAGAATTTCTCGGTCATGCGCACGCACCCCAGGCGCAGGCTGAGCGCCTGAGTGATGCGACGATTCTGGAAGGCGAGGCACTCCAGGCTGCCGCCGCCCAGGTCGAACACATAAAAGTCGCGCAGGTGGGTGAGGGCGGGGTCGCAGGTGAGGCCGCGTCCGATGAAGTTGGCCTCTTCGTCGCCGGAAAGCAGGCGCACGGCGTGACCGGTGGACGCTAGCACACGGGCCCGAAATTCGTCCCCATTTGCGGCATCGCGCACCGCGCTGGTGGCGACCAGCTGGATGCGCGCGGGGGCATAGGGCGCGGCGAGGGACAGCAGTTCATGAATGGCGGCAAGCCCGCGCGACATGCCCTCTTCGGACAGCCGTGGGGTGGCGGCGGAGATGCCCGCGCTGATGCGGCAATCGAGGGTCTTGTTGTGCAGCTGGATGACCGTTCCGTCCGGCTGTCGCCGAGCCACGAGCACCTTGATGGAGTTGCTGCCGATATCGATGACGGCGGCCGGTGCCGCAGCGATGGGGTCTGGACGGCTCATCAAGGGCGGAAATGACGGGCGACCGGCGCGCTAAGGCGCGGAGACGGACTGGGGTTCCTTGAAGGAATGCCAGAGGTAGAGGAGCACGCCCACGCAGATGCCGGCGTCGGCGATGTTGAAGGTCGGGTAAACGTAGCTGCCGAAGTGGAGGTCGATAAAGTCGATCACGTGTCCGTGGAGGACGCGGTCGAAAAAATTACCCACGATGCCGCCGCAAAGAAGACCGAAGGCGATCTGGGCGCGGCGGTCGTGCAGGCCGAGGTGGCGACGCCAGTAATAGATCCCCACCAGGGTGATGCCGGCGAGCAGGGCGAGCAGGGAGCTCTTGCCCGCGAAAAGGCTCCAAGCCGCGCCAGTGTTGCCCACGTGCACGAGATGAAAAAAACCCTCGATGACCGGAATGGAGCCGACGTGCGGCCACTCGGTGGGATACTCGACGTAGTCGATGTTCAGCACGATCCAGGTCTTGGTGAGCTGATCGAGGGTGAAGATCACCACCGCCAGCACCCAGAGCAGGCGATACGCGAGCACGCGATCGGTCCAGGCGGGGCGCAGGGACGGCGCGTCAGGGGTGCGAGAGGTGAGGTCGAGTTCCAAGGGGAAAAGGCGGGGATGCGGATTACTGGAGGCGGGGGCGGGCGGCGATTTTCCGGTGCGGAATAATCGGTCGCCCGCTGTCGGGACGGCTTACTCGTCGTTGCCGTCGGTCTCGATCTTGGGACCGCCTTCCTCGCCTTCGCCGAGGATGCCGGCCTGACCGCGAACCTTGTAGCGGGTCTTTTCGATCTCCTTCATCGCGGCAGCGGTGTAGCGGGTGAACGGCACGGCGACGAGGCGGTCCTTCGGAATGGCCTGGCCGGTGTGTTCGCAGATGCCGTAGGTGCCGGACTTGATGCGCTGGATGGCGGCCTCGATCTCGGCAAGGGCCTCCTGCTCGTTGGCGACGAGGGAGAGCGCGAAATCGCGGTCGAAGGAATCGGTGCCGCCGTCGGTGCCGTAGCTGGAGAGATCGCCGCTATCCTCCTTGGCCGAGCGCTTGAGCGTCTCCTCGGAGTGTTGGTCGACCTGACCGGTCACGTGGTTGCGCAGCTCAATGAGGAGTTTGTAGTAGCGCTTGAACTTCTCGGGGACGGTGGACTCCTCGTTTTCGGCGTGGGAGGTCTTGGCCTTGGGGTTGAAGCCAAGGATGTCGGCGAGGGAAGCGGCCTTCACCTTGGTGGGGGCGGCGGGCTGAAGTGCGTTGGCCGGCAAGGGCGCGGTTTTGCCGGATTTGGTCGCGATGAGGGGAACCGACGTCGTGACGGCGGGGGCGGCCTTCTCGGCGGTCTTGGCGATGGCGAGCACCTCGTCGAGGGAGAAGGCGGCGGGCTTGGCGGGCTTGGCGCGTTGCGCGAGGATGCGGGCGCGGACGGCATCCTTACCCTTGAGGGCGGCGGCCGCCTTGGCGGCTGCGGGCGCGGCGGAGGCTTTGGCAACGGCCTTGGTCGGCTCGATCACGACGGATTTGGAGGAGGCCTTGGCGGCGGGTTTTTCCGACGCCGGTTTGGTTGCAACTTTGGGAGCGGCTTTGGTGGGTGCGGGCTTGGCGGGAATGGATTTGGAAGGTTTCACGGAAGAGGGTTTCGTCGGAGCGGGTTTGGATGCGGGCTTGTTTTTTGGCTTTGCCACCGCAGGAGCCGCCTTGACCGGGCGCTTGGCTGAAGAGGGTTTCGGCGCGGGCGCCTTGGGCTTTATCCGAGGCGTGGGTTTGGCCGCCTTGGCCTTGACCGCCGGCTTGGCGGCCGGACGGGAGGCGGGTTTGGAGGCGGCTTTTTTCTTGGCGGCCGGGGCGGGCTTGCGGGTTGGTTTGGCCATGGTGTGCGGGTTGGTTAAGAAAGCAAAAAGGGGGCCTGGTTTCGCGGCGGGGAGGAAATATCAGGCGAGGATCGCCTCGGCGCAGCGCGGGCAGACCTCGCCCTCGGGCGTGGCCTGCAAGGCGGGGACCCAGCGCCAGCAGCGAGGGCAACGCACGTAGCCGAGCTCGGCGCAGGGGCGGGCCGATACAGCGAGCGAAGTGGCGGCGGGCGTCTCGGCCAGAGTCACATGCGAGACGATGAAGAGCTCCGGCAAAAACGCCTCCTGACGACGCAAGATGGGATCCAACGCATCCGAGGACGCGACTTCCAGCGTGACGGCGGCGTCGAGCGACTTGCCGAGTTTGCCCGCCTGGCGCAGCGGTTCGAGGGTCTCGTTGACCTTGGCGCGGACTTTGAGGAGTTCGGCGAAATCGGAGGCGAGCGCCTCGTCCGTCCAAGCGGGGTCGGCGACGGGCCAATCGGCTAGGTGGATGGACGGGGTGGCGGCTCCGGCGGGCGCGAAGTCGGCGCGGAAGTGCAGGTGGCACCAAGCCTCGTCCGACGTGAAGGTAAGGATGGGCGCGAGGATGCGGGCCAGGACGCCGAAGATGGCGTGGACGGCAGTCTGGGTGCTGCGCCGCTGCGGGTGCTCCTCGGCGTAGGTGTAGAGGCGGTCCTTGCAGACGTCGTGGTAAACCGCGCTGAGCGTGGTGGCGACGAAATGGGAGCACAGCGAAACCACGCGGTGGAACTCGTAGGCGTCGTAGGCTGCGGTGGCCTCGGCTAGGAGTTTCGCGGTCTGATGGAGCGCCCAGCGGTCGAGCACATCGAGCCGCGCATGGGGCAAGGCGTGACGCTGCGGATCGTAGTCGTGAAGAACGGAGAGCTGGTAGCGGAGCGCGTTGCGGAAGGAGCGATACTGCTCGGCGGCGTTATCCAGAATCTTCTTCGAGAGCGTGATGTCCTGGGTGAAATCCTGGGATGCGAGCCACAGGCGGATGACATCGGCGCCGTAATCGGCGATGAAGTTGTCGGAGGTCGGCGGTTTCTCGTATTGGCCGGATTTGGAGATTTTTTTGCCGTCTTCTCCGACGATGAAACCGTGGGTGAGCACGGCCTTGTAGGGCGCGCCGCCATGAGCGATCACGCCGGTCCAGAGGGACGACTGGAACCAGCCGCGATGCTGATCCGAGCCCTCGAGATAGAGGTCGGCGGGCCATTGAGTGGAGCCCTGGGCGTTGCGCAGGACGGCGGCGTGGGACGACCCGGAATCGATCCAGACGTCGAGCGTGTCGCGCCCGGAAGTCAGTTCGGCCGCGGCAGGCCAGCCGGCGGGCAGGGGCACGCCGGCGAGTAATTCGGCGGCGTTCTGTTCATACCAAAGATTGGTGCCACTCGGATGGGCGGCGATCTTCGCGGCGACCGCTCGGATGACGGAGGCATCGAGGTATGCGTTCTTTTGCGCGTCGTAAAAGGCGATGATGGGCACGCCCCAGGAGCGCTGGCGACTGATGCACCAATCTGGGCGGGCCTCGACCGCACCGGTGATGCGGGCCTGGCCCCAGGATGGGAACCAAGTGACGCCCTTGATCGCCTCGAGCGCGCGGGCGCGGTGGCCTGCCTTGTCGAGGGAGACGAACCACTGGTCCACGGCGCGGAAAATGATCGGGGTCTTGGAGCGCCAGCAGTGGGGATAGCTGTGAACGTATTTGGCCTTGGCGAGGAGAGCGACGTGGCCGTTGGCGGCGTCGGGGGTCGCGAGTTTTTTCAGGACGGCGAGGTTGGCCGGGCTAGGTTTTTTCGTCTTCAGGTCTTCGACGGTTTCGAGGCAGGACACGCCTATCAGGTCGGCCGGGACCTGGCCGTCATCGAGGTAGCGACCGTCGTCACCCACGGGGCAGTAGATGGGCAGACCGTATTTTAAGCCGGTAAGATAGTCCTCCGCGCCGTGGCCCGGGGCGGTGTGGACGCAGCCGGTGCCGCTATCGGTGGTGACATAGTCGGCGAGAACGACGGGGGAGGGGCGGTCGATGAACGGGTGGCGGGGCGCGAGCTTCTCGAGCGAGGCGCCGACCACGGTGTGCACCACCTCGGGGGCGGACGGCAGTTTGGCCGCGTCGGTCACGGCGGGGAGGAGGGCCTTGGCGATCAGAATGCGCTCGGTGCCAAGGTCGGCCACGGCGTATTCAGTTTCTGGATGCACCGCGATTGCCAGATTCGCCGGGATGGTCCAGGGAGTGGTGGTCCAGATGACGACGCTGAGGGGTTTATCGCTCGGGAGGCCGAACTTCGCGGCCTCGGAGACGGGGACGAGGAACTTTACCCAGATAGCGACGGAGGTGTGCTCGGCATACTCGATCTCGGCCTCGGCGAGGGCGGTCTCGAACGGGATGGACCAGTAAACGGGTTTTTTGGAGCGATAGACGATGCCTTGCTCCACAAAGCCCGCGAAGGTGCGAAGGATGTCGGCCTCGAAGGCGGGAGCCTTGGTCTTGTATTCGTTTTTCCAGTCGGCTTGGACGCCGAGGCGGCGGAAGGAGGCGGTCTGTTTGGCGATCCAACCCTCGGCGAACGCATCGCAGCGCGAGCGAAGCTCGGCGGTGGGCAGGCTGAGGCCTGCGGCCTGGAGTTCCTTCGCGACCTTTTGCTCGATGGGCAGACCATGGCAGTCCCAGCCGGGCACGTAGGGCGTGCGGTAGCCCCGGAGCGACTTGTAGCGGAGGGTGATGTCCTTGAGCGATTTGTTCAGCGCGGTGCCGATGTGCACATCCCCATTGGTGAACGGGGGACCGTCGTGGAGCACGAAGGCCGGCGCGCCTTGGGCGGAGCGCTGCCCTTGGATGGCGGCGTAAAGATCGAGTTTATCCCAGGCAGCGAGGCGGGCGGGCTCTCGTTTGGGCAAGTCCCCACGCATGGGGAAATCGGTCTTGGGGAGTCTAAGGGTGTGCTTTAGGTCGTTCGCCATGCCGGTGTAAAAGGGCGCGGCAGGCTAGGGGGGTGGAGGGGCGAGTCAAGGGCGGCGGGCTTAGCCAACGAAATCAAATCGCACGCGGTGAGGAGGCGTCTCGCGCGCAGGGGGTATCCCCGACGTCGGCCCAATAAAAAAGCACCCGTCGAAACGGGTGCTTTTTAAAGCCGTGCAGTTCGCTCGGCCTTCAGCGCCAAGAAGATTACTGGGCGTTGGCGGCGGCCTCGGCGGCGCGTTCGGCGTAGATAGTCTGGGCGGTGAGCGGGACGCTGTCCTTGGCACTGAAAATCGCCATGAGCGCGCCCACGGTGCCGCCGGCGAGGACGAGGCCAATGAAAAACAGAATGGTGCAGAAGGCCTTGTCGAACTTCAGGTGCATGAACCAGAAGATGACCATGAGGAACTTGACCACCGAGAGGAGCACCAGAGAGGTGACGATGAACCACTTGGCGAGCGGGAGGTAGATCAGCACGATCTCCACGCCGGTGATGACGGCGAGGATCATGGCGATCTGAACAAAGAGGTGGAATTTACCGTCGTCCTGGTGGGCGTGGTCTTGGGTGGTGGCGGCGTGGGCGGACATGCGCTTAAATCGAAGTTGGAGTTTTGATAACAGACGGGTGACGCGACTCAGAGGTATTCCAGCAGGTAAACCACGGTGAAGATCACGATCCAGACGATGTCCACGAAGTGCCAGTAGAGGCCCATGCCTTCCACATCCACGGCGTTGGCCTCGCCGAAATCAACCGCCCAGCTGGACCGACCAAGGGCGATCAGGGTGGCGCAAGAGGCGACGAAAGCGATGCACGATATCAGGCTGTGCTGCAGGCCCGCGCCAATGGCGGCGAGGGTGTAGCCCTGCTCGTTGCCCACGTGGGTGACGGCAAGCATGATGATCATGATGGTCACGGTGGCCACGGCGAAGGCGGCGAACTGGAGGCAGGCGCGTCCCACCCAAGCCTTGGACACATCGGCGGGCTTAAAGGTGCGGATATACATGAACACCAGCCAAAGCACGCCGATCGCGACGTGGACACCGTGCGTGCCGGTCAGGGTGTAAAACGTGGCGCCGAACATATCACTGTTCAGGGTGAGGCCCAGATGAACAAAGTGGGTGAACTCGTAAACTTGGCAGCCCAAGAAGATGAGGCCGAAAAAGATCGTGCCCAGGATCATCTTGCGGGTCGCCTCGACCTTGCCCTTTTGGCACGCGCCCACGGCGAGCGCCATGAGTAGCGAGGACATCAGTAGGATGAAGGTGGAAAAGGAGGTGAGCTCCAGGGAGAAAATCTTCAGCGGATCCGCGCCGTCCGGAGTCGGGTGAAGCCGGTAGATGACGTGGGTGGAGATCAGCGCACCGAAGAACATGCAGTCCGAGGCGAGGAAAGCCCACATGAAGAGCTTCTTGTTCGGAATGCCCGTGGTGGTGGTGTGATCGTGGTGATGATCGATGGTGCCGGCGTGAGCGCTCATGCGGGAAAAGTAGGAGGGAGGAGATTTTAACGCGAAGACTCTAAGGACGAGCCGAAGGTCGCGAAGGAAGGTGGGTGGGGATTTGGCGACTTGGGATTTTCGAGCCGCAACTTAGTGAGCGCTCTCGTCCTGGCCTTCTCCGCCGGTCACGGAGCCGTCTTTGTGGATATGCAGGTGGTAGCCGCCCGGACCTTCAAAGGCCCAGCCAAGCACGCCGATGAGGAGGATGACGCCGCCGGCGATGGCGCCGGGGAAGTAATGGTGGGCGAAGAAAAGGCCGCCGATGAGCATGCCCACGGCCGTGACCAACGGGAACCAAGACTGGCTCGGCATGTGGATGCCTCCATGCGATTCGGTTTCGGCGGCGGTCTTGGCCTTCTCGGCCGCGATCTCCTTGGCGTGCGTCTTCTCATACCAGAAGGCGTCGCGAGCGTGGACGGTGGGCGTAACGTGGAAGTTGTGTTCGGGCGGGGGAGTGGTGGGGACGGACCACTCCAAGGTGCGGGCATCCCAGACGTCACCGGCGGCCTTCTTACCCTTGAAGTAGGTGTAGATCATGACCGCAAAGTAGATACCGATGCCGATCGCCAGGATGAAGGCGCCGATGGTGGCGACCAAGTTGGCGCTGTTCCACCCCATGTTGCCGTCGTAAACGGCGGTGCGGCGCGGCATACCGTTGAGGCCGAGGAAGTGCATGGGGAAGAATGTCACGTTGAAGCCGACGAAGATGACCCAGAACGAGAGTTTGCCCCAGAATTCGGAGACGATGCGGCCGAAGATGAGCGGGAACCAGAAGTGGATACCTGCAAGCAGAGCGAAAATGGAGCCGCCGATGAGCACGTAGTGGAAGTGCGCGACCACGAAATAGGAGTCCTGCTGCTGGGCGTCGGCAGGGGCGGCGGAGTGCATGACACCGGAGAAGCCGCCCATCATGAACATCCAGATGAAACCGAGGGCAAACATCATAGGCGTGCGTGTCATGATATGCCCGCCCCAGAGGGTGCCGACCCAGTTGAAGATCTTCACGCCAGTAGGCACGGCGATCGCCATGGTGGCGAGGGAGAAGGCGGCGGTGGCCATGGTGCCCATGCCAGTGGTGAACATGTGGTGGGACCAGACGCCGAAGCCGAGGAAACCGATGACGGCGCCGGAGAAGACCACGATGGGATAGCCGAAGAGGGGCTTGCGCGAGAAGGTGGGCAGAATCTCGGAAACGATGCCCATCGCGGGCAGAATCAGAATGTAAACCTCGGGGTGACCGAAGATCCAGAAAAGGTGCTGCCAGAGGATGGGCATACCGCCTTTGGCGACCTCAAAGAAACCGGTGCCGAAGGAACGGTCCATCATCAGCTCAACCAGGGCGATCGTGATGGCGGGGAAGGAAAGGATGATGAGGAAGGCGGTGAAGAGCGTCATCCAGGTGAACACGGGCAGGCGCATCATGGTGAGGCCCGGAGCGCGCATGTTGATGATGGTGACGATGAAGTTAAGCGAACCGATCACGGACGAGACGCCGAGAATCTGAAGACCCATGATCCAGAGATCGGTGGAAACGTCGCCGGCAAATTGCTGGGAGTAGGCGTTCGAGGTGAGAGGAGCATAGCCAAACCAGCCCACGTCGGGCGCGCCGGCGGCGGTGAACCAGCCCACGTTCAACACGATAGCGCCAGCGATGAAGACCCAGAATGCGAACCCGTTGAGACGGGGAAACGCGACGTCGCGAGCGCCGATTTGCAGCGGCATCATGTAATTGAAAAACGCGGCCGAGAGCGGCATGACGGCGAGGAAGATCATCGTCGTCGCGTGCATGGTGAACAGCTCGTTATAGAACTGGTGCGAGATGAAAGTGTTGTTGGGCACCGCGAGTTGCACGCGGATGAGCAACGCCTCGATGCCGCCAACGAGGAAGAAGAACAGGGCGGTGATGCCGTAGAGCAGACCGATCTTCTTGTGGTCAACGGTGGTCAGCCAGGAAACAAGGCCGGTCTTGGCGACCGGGCGGGTGAAGAACCACGGACGGTGCGAAGCGCGGGACTTCGCATCAGCGGGTGAGTAGGCGGCGGTGGTGGCGGTGGCCATGGCAGCGATAAAGGGAGGTGAAAGGTTGGGAGAAACGGGTCGTCGGTGGCGCGAGCGGTGGAGGCTTTCGCGGAGGACTTACTTCAGGCTGTGGAGGTATTCCACCAAGGCTCGCGATTCGGTATCGTTGAGCTCGATGTGGCGGGTGCCGGTGGGGCGCTTGGTGGCGGGGTCGATGTCGATATAACCAGCCATGCCATTAACACCCACCCACATCTTGTTGCCGGGCTTCACGTCATTGGGATACATGAGCCAGCGGTGAAGGTTCTCCTTGGAATTTTCCAGGAGGCCGGCGGCGACCGTGGTGCGGGAACCGAAGTGGGTGAGGTCGGGCGCATTGACGCCCACGCCCTCGTGACCACGCACAGAGTGACAGGTGATGCAGTTCTTCTCCTTAAACAGGGCGCGGCCTTTGGCGACGAGGTCGGCATTCTCGTCCTTGTCGGGGAACTGAAAGTTGACCCACGCGGCCATGGGGTCGGCGTCGAAATCGGCGGTGTAGCCCGGAGCATTGCGCGGCTTGCGAGTCATGTCGTAGCTGGCAAACTCGGCCTTGGGCGAGGCGGAGGGCTGAACGGTGCGAGCAGACTTCTTTTGATTTTCAACCCAGGCGGCAAAATCATCCTCGGCGAGGGCGATGACGCGGAAGCGCATGACGGCGTGGGATTCTCCGCAGTATTCCGCGCACTGGCCCCAGAAATAGCCGGGCTCGTCGGCCTGCAGCCACATGTGGTTGCCGCGATTGGGGATCATGTCGACCTTGCCGCCGAGCTTGGGCACCCAGAAAGAGTGAATGACATCGCTCGTGCGCAGGTTGATGCGCACGGGACGACCGGCGGGGATGACCAGCTCGTTGCCGGTGATGAGTTGGCCCGAACCGTCGATTTGTTCGGAGGGATATTCGAATTGAAACCACCACTGAAGGCCGCGGGCGGTGACTTCGTAGGCGTTGGCGCGCTGCTCCTCGGGAACATCGTAGGTATACCAGATCGCCTTGAGGGTCGGGACGGCGATAATCACGAGCGCGGCGATGGAGGCGGCGATGAGGCCGAGTTCGACCAGAGGGTTGCCGTGGCCTTGGGGCGGCACGGGAGCGTGCTCGTCATCGGTCTTGCGGGCCTTGAACTTGATCGTGGCGTAGGCGAGGACGGCCGCGACAACGACGAAGATCGCCATGGTCACCCACACGGTCACGTAGAACACATCCAGCTGGGACTTCGCGACCGGACCCTTGACGTCGAACGTGGACTGGGGACCGGACAGCCAGCCCGCAGTGAACAACGGGATGAGAGCAACGGCGAGCAGAGTGGTGGCGCGGCGCAAGGTGGGAACTAAGCTGAAACGCATGGTCGTTAATTCGTAAAAAGTCGTGGTCGGCTGATAAAGAAGCCGACGTGCGAAGGTTTGGAGTCAGGGGGTAGAATCAAGCTATAATCAAAGAGCATTTATGTAGTGCTATCCACATTTTGGCAAAAACGTCGCTTGTTTCATATTATTAGCATTTCTTGGCGGATGAATTATCAGGCCTGAACATTTGATGCGGGCTTGTGCATGGGGCACGGATCCGTGTGCTCCTGAACCCATGAATATCTCGTCGGCCAAGTCTTTCGGAATGGGTGCGCTTCTGGTGTTTGCAGGAGCCTTGTTCACGGGGTGCGGACCCGCCAAGCAAGGTGCTGGCGAGTCCGCCGCGCCGGTCGCGGCCACGCCGGCTCCCGCCACCCTCGGCACGCCCGAAGCGCCGCGCGAAGTGACGGTCGAGGTGGGCGATTCGATGAAGTTCAGCGTGACGCGCATCGAGGCGCAGGCCGGCGAGACGCTGCGACTGGTTTTGGTCAACTCGGGGTCCGCGCCCAAGGAAGCGATGGGACACAACTTGGTGCTATTGAAAGCCGGGGTGGACGCAAACGCCTACGCCACGGCCGCCCTTAAGGCCAAGGCGACCGACTACGTGCCGGAGGAGCGGGCGGGCGAAGTGCTCGCGCATACCAAGTTGCTGGGTGGCAAATCAAAGGATGCCGTAGTGTTCACGGTGCCAGCGGAGCTAGGCGAGTATGTTTATATCTGCACCTTTCCCGCCCACCTGCAGCTCGGGATGAAGGGTGTTTTGGTGGTAAAGTGACGCTGACGCGACGCACGACGACCGCTCGTATTCGCTGGGTGCGCTCGGTCGACGGCCGACTTGATAAATAGATTACGCTTGGATGGTTAGCGGGGCTTGCCCACGGGAGAACAGACCGCCAATACGTGGCTGTTCATGCGTAGCGCCCCTGCGAAACTCCACTGGGAAGCGGCCATCCGCTCGCTGCGCTTGCGCGTGAACTTGGCCCTCTGGCTCGAGCACGCGGCGCCCTTGTTTTTCGCGGTCGGATCGCTTGCCGGCTTTTCGCTGTATGCGATGCGCCGCGCCTCGCCGGAGACCGGGTGGATTTGGTGGGCGACGGCGGTGACGGCGGGAGCGCTCGCGGCGGCCGGGCTGGCGATCTGGCGGGCGCGCAGAGGTTTTTTCACTTTGGTCGATGCACGCACGTGGCTGGAGCATCGCCTCGGCCTCGACTCCGCGCTCAGCGCGGCGACGGCGGGCGTGGCTCCGTGGCCTTCGCCTCAAACTCTGCCGAAGACCCTGCGGTGGAAAATCGGGCCGGCCTGCGGCTGGTTGGCGGGGGCGCTGGTCTTGGCACTCGCGGGGGCGCTGTTGCCGCTGCCGCAGCGGGTGCAAAGCGATTACGAGCGCGCCGACGCCAAAGCTCCCGCGCTGGCCGAGACGGAGGCGTGGCTGGAGGCGCTTGCCCAGCGGGAAATCGCGCGTCCGGAGGACGTGGAAAACTTCGCCGAACAGGCGCGAGGGCTTGGCGAACGCACGCCGGAGGAACGCTACTCCCACTCGGCGCTTGAGGCGGCGGACACCTTGCGCGCGCAAACCGCGCAGGCGATTCGCAGTCTGGGCGCGAATCTTGAGAACGCCGCGGCGGCGCTCTCGCCCTTGGAGCGGCCGGCCGGCGAACTCGGGGAGGAGGAACTTGGCGCGGTGGCGGCGCGACTAGGCGAGGCCTTGCGTGGCTTGCAGGAAGGTCCACTGGCGGCGCGTGAGGATCTCTTAGAAAAACTCGGAGCGGCGGCCAACGCGGCCGGACTGCGCAGCCTTTCCCCCGAACAGGCCCGGCAACTGCGCCAACAACTCGCGCAGGCGGGACGGGCCGCGACCGGCGTGGTGGGCGCCGAAGGGCAGGGCGCATCCGTAGCGACGGCAGATCCCGATGCGCGGCTGCGAGTCGGGGCCTGTCCGGGCGGCGGAGCTTGCGTGGGAACGCGGCCGGACGGTCAGCCTTGCGAGGCGGGGTGCGTGGCAAGCGGCGGAGTCTCGCGCGGACCGGGCCACGCACCGCTCGCTTTTCGCGACGAGGCGAGCGACGCCGGTCGGGGAGTGACGGAAACGGTAAGCGCGGACGATCTCTCGCGCGCGGCGCTGGGGGAGCTGCTGGGCGTGGAGCGCGGAGAGCATGAGCTCGATGCAAAGCAGTCGGACGGGCCGATGGCGGCGGGGGCGATAACGTCCGCCGGCCAGGGCGGTGACGTGGTGTGGGTGGACAGGCTGACGCCGCAGGAACGCGCGGCACTGAAGGAGTTTTTCAAATGACGACGCGCGCCGAAATTTTGACCGCGAATGGACACAGATGGACACGAATACATGAGACGGAATGAGGCGATTTTTCGGGGGACTAATTTTTTATGGCTTTGAATACATCAGTTTTGAACGAGCAGGAAGTGGCGACGGCGAAGGCGCGGTTTGAAGCGTTGCTCGATACGCTGGACACGGTGCTGTTTGGCCAGCGGCCCCTGATCGAGTTGGTGGTCATCGGCGTGGTGGCTCGCGGGCACATTCTCCTCGAGGGTTTGCCGGGGCTGGGAAAAACCGAGCTCGTGAAAGGGCTGGCCAGAGCCCTCGCGCTCGACGCGCGGCGGGTGCAGTTCACCCCCGACCTGCTGCCCGGGGACATCACGGGCAATCCGGTGTTGCAGGAGGTGGACGGCCGGCGGGCCTTTGTTTTTCAGCGCGGCCCGATCTTCGCGAACATCCTGCTTGCGGACGAAATCAACCGGGCCTCGCCCAAGACGCAGTCCGCCCTGCTGGAGGCGATGCAGGAGCGCCGCGTTACGGCGGGCGGCGACACGCACGCTTTGCCCGAGCCGTTTTTCGTGCTGGCGACGCAGAATCCGATCGAGCTGGAGGGAACCTATCCGCTGCCCGAGGCGCAGCTGGATCGCTTTTTGTTCAAGATCGAGGTGTCGCGCAACTCGCCCGAGGTGCTGAAGCGCATCGTGCAGGCGCGCGAGATCGGGGTGGAGCCGGCGGTGAGCGCGGTGATGGGCGCGTCGGAGTTTCGCGAGCTGCTGGGACTGGCGAGGCGGGTGCACGTGCCCGAATCGGTCGCGGGCTACATCGCGCGGCTGGTGCATGCGACGCACCCCGGAGAGTCGGCGGCGGCGGCCGGCGTGCGCTACGGCGCGAGCCCCCGCGCGGCGCTCGCGCTGGCGGCGGCGAGCAAGGCACGCGGCCTGCGCCACGGGCGGCCGCACGCGAGCTTCGAGGACGTGCAGGCGGTGGCGCGGCCCGTATTGGCGCACCGGATACTGCTCGACCACGGCGCGCGGCTGGACGGAGTCACGCCCGCGCAGGTGGTGGACCGCCTGCTGGAGGAAGTGACGGTGCAAACCACGCCGCTGCCCGCCTCGCTCGCGGCGGCCAAGATACGCTGAAAACCATGAGTAAAAAAAGCATGCGCTCCGCGGCTTGGGTTTGGCTGACGTGTCTGCTTGCCGCGCTGGGCGCAAACGCGGGCACACCGACCCCGCAGACCCTCTATTTCGAGCCCGAGGGCGAGGTGTCGTGCACGGTGACGGGCATCTCGGAGCGGTGGAGCGGGACGGGCTTCATGCCGGTGCGGGTAAGGCTGGAAAACCGCGCGCCGCGCGCGCGGGAATGGGAAATCGTGCTCACCGGGCAGCGGGGAATCTCGCGCCATGAATACAGCTGGCGCGAAGCGCTCGCGTTGAAAGCCGGCGAGACACGTGAGGCGGTGTTTTTTCTGCCCGGCGCAGGGAGGGACGACACGCAAAGCGCGAACTTCAATGCGCAGATTTTTGGCCCTGGGGCGCCATCGGGCGGGAGCGCTGTGACGCTCGCGCAGCTGCGCAGCGATCCGAGCATTCTCACTGCCACGCATCCGTCCATGGAGGCGGCGCTATTCGCGGCCACCAATCGCGCGCCCGGGATTCGCACGGAGATCGTGGCGGTGGATCCGCTGCTCTGGCCGGCGGATTGGCGGGTGTGGTCGCCATTTGAACGCGTGGTGCTGACGGCGGACTACCATGCGATGCTGGACGCGCCGCGTCGCGCGGCCTTGCGCGACTGGGTGGCGCTGGGCGGCGTGCTCGACCTGTATGCGGCGCCAGCCGAAGGGCGGCCGCGGGTGGAGCGCATCGGCCATGGGGCCGTGCGGCAGCACGCGGAAACCTTGCGCGCGACCGAGGGCGGCAAAGTGCCGGTGGATCTGGGCGAGCGCGGGTTTGCGGCGCTGGCCAAGGCGCGGGGCATGGAGATCGACGAAGCGCGGCGGCGGGAGTTGAAGCCGGAGGCGGGCGCGCTGGGGCTGACGTTTTTTCTCCTGGGCTTCGCCGTGGTGGTCGGGCCGATAAACCTGTTTGTCTTCGCGCCGCCCGCCCGACGTCACCGGGTGTTTGTGACGGTGCCGCTCATCTCGCTGGCGGCGTCCGCGCTCATGGCCGGATACATCGTGGTGAAGGACGGTTTCGGCGGCGAGGGGGCGCGACGGGGTCTGGTGTGGTTGTTGCCCGACACGAACCAAGCCGTGGTCGATCAGGCGCAAGTCACGCGCACGGGGGTGTTGTTGGGCGAGGAATTCGCGCTGCCGGGCGACGTGATTTTCGAGCAGGTGCTCGATCAGGCGGCAGCGCATCAGATGCACCAAGGCCAAATGCAGGGCGGCAACTACTTGCGCACCCGTGACGGCGCGACAGGCGACTGGTTTATGAGCCGGAGGAGACAGGAGCAGTTTGTCCGTAGCATCACACCAACCCGGGCGCGGGTGGAGCTGGTGGCGGGCGGGGCCGGCGGCGAGTCGCCGGTGGTGCAATCGAGCGTCGGGACGGTGCTGCGGGATTTCGTGTATCGTGACGCGGGAGGCGGTATCTGGGTGGCGGATACGGTCGAGCCCGGCCGCCGCGTGACACTGCGCCCGGCGACCGACACGCGCGACCGCGCCACGCCGGCCGGGTGTTTCTCGGCGGAGGGCGGGGCGGCGGAAGGTTTGGCGCCGATAGAGACCCTCGCGTCGATTCGCTGGGACGAAGCTTATTTTATCTACGCCGGACCTCTGGCCGGCGCACGCACGCCATGAATGCTCCACTGGTCGAAGTAAACGG
>JALOTV010000105.1 GCA_025457685.1 Opitutaceae bacterium | reverse complement strand
GCGCGCAACGTTGTCCTGGAGGAAGCGGTTGACGTCCACGGGGGCGCGGGCGGCGTCTTCGCGGGCGTTGAGGTTGTCGCTTTGGGTTTGGCCGAGGCGGAGGGCCGCGTTGGCGGAGGCGGGGAATAGCGCGGCGTGGAGATCGGGCAGCTCTTGCACCGCGATCCAGGCCGGCTCGGGCGCGGAGGCGTCACCCGGTTGCGGGGCCTGCACCGGATAGACGAGCGAGGCGGGGTGGATGACGCGGATTTCCGCCTTCTGGCGGAGGACGGCGAGGGAGTGCGGGCCGGTGACTTTGCCGTCCTCGAACAGATAGTATGCGGAGGCGGGCATGCGGGGTGGGGATGCGAAGGCGTTGTCGGTCTATTGGCCGCGTTTACCGGCGGAACGGAAGCCCCAAATGCCTACCTCGGCGCGAAGGTGAACTTGCCTGTCTGCGGCTCACTTTTTGATGGCGGCCTGGGAGATGCCGAAGCGGCGCATTTCCCGCAGGATGGCCTTCTCGCTGTCCTCGCTCACCCAAGTGGCCCAGTATTCCTGGCCGAGGTCGGTTTTGACCGCGACGCAGGACACCAGGACGAAGCCTTCCTTGCGGTGTTTCTCATGGCGTTTGAGCAGGATGGTTCCGTCCATGCCGGCGAAGGTCCAGAAGGCGCATCCCTTCGGTTTTTCGACATACAGGGCGCGGATCTTTCCATCCAGGCGTTCGCTGTAGAGGGGGAGCAGGTCCTTGGCCGTATATGAATCGAACTGCTGCTGCTCCTCGGCGACACGCACGCGCGGGGAGAACGCCGCCTCGCGAATGTCGGCCTTTTCGGGCGACAAGACGGAGAGGGTCAACTCGAGCGCGTGGGCCATGCTCAGACCGCAAAGGGCAAGCGCGAGGAGAAGCAGGGGTTTCATGTTTGGCGTGGGGTGATGGTGGTTACGTGCGATTCAAGTGGGGCGCGGACGCAGGGTTGTGTTTTGCACGGACGCGGCGTGGCGCGCGAGCACGGAGGGAGTGGGATGGGGCGCTGAGCGGGGGCGGCGGGGCGATTCCTTGGCTTGGCGGCGGGGGGCGGGGGTGTTGTGGTGGGCGGCTATGATGAGCCGAAATGTGGTCACGTTTCACTATACCTTGCGCGATCTGCGGGGCGAGGTGCTGGATGCCTCGCTGGGCGGGGATCCCATCACGTTTTTGGAAGGAGCCGGGCAGATCGTGGAGGGCCTGGAGGAAGGGCTGCGCGGTCTGGCGGCGGGCACGCAGGCCAAGATCGGGGTGCCGGCGGCCAAGGGCTACGGCGAGCGCGACGAGGCGCAGGTGCAGCGGGTGTTGAAGGCGTTGTTGCCGATCGAGGGCGATGTGCAGCCGGGCGACCAGTTCCGGGCCGGCTCGGACGCGTATGCGCCAATCGTGACGGTGCGCGGGGTGGAGGGGGACGAATTGCTCCTCGACGCCAACCATCCGCTTGCGGGCGTGGATCTGGAGTTCGAGGTGGAGGTGGTGGCGGTGCGGGCGGCGACCGAGGAGGAACTCGCGCACGGGCACGCGCACGGCGAGGGCGGCTGCTGCGGAGGCGGCGCGTCGGAGGCCAAGGAGGGCGGCGGCGACTGCGGCAAGTCGGATTGCGGGTGCCGTGGCTGAGCGCTCTTCGCGCTTACCGAAAGGCGGCGCGCCGGGGTGAAGGCGGGAGGCCGGGGTAACGTGGTGGGCTCACGGGGCCCCGGCCGGTGTCACCTTGCTTGGCCGGGGTGCGGGGTTCTGTTCCCCGCGCGTGGAATGAGAATGGTTTTAACCTAGTATTTTCCGGCACGAGTGTCCTAAGGAAAACGCTGCGCATTTGCGTAACCGCATGACGATTTCCCGCCCTCTTCTCGCGCCCGGCCTCGGTCGCGCTTGTTTTCTACCCGTCTGGCTGTCCGTTTGCCTCGCGCTCTTGCTGGGCCTCGCGGCGCCCGTCGCGCAGGCCGCACCGAACACGCACTATGTGTGGAATAACTCCGACCTGATCGGGGCGATCAACGACGCCAACAACCGCAACGACGGGACCTCGATCATCTTTCGGCAGAGCTTCACGATCACGAACTACATCCCCGGCATCACCGGCAGCATGATCATCGACGGCGCGGGCTTCACGCTCGATGCCAACCGCAACCAGTTCTACTGCGGCGACGGGCGCGCCATCAACGTGACGATCCGCAATCTCACGATCACCAATGCCGGCGACATCGGCGGCGACGGCGGCAACGGCGGCGATTCCCATCTGCTTTCAGTCGCGGTCGAACCAGGCAACGGCGGCGGCGGCGGGGCTGGGATGGGTGGGGCGGTGCGGGTATCCACGGCCGCCAACGTTGTTCTGGAAAATGTAACCATCACCCGTGCCTTGGCCCAAGGTGGCAAAGGCGGGGCAGGCGGAACCGAATCTACTTTGACGCTAGGGATCGAGGAAGGCGGCAATGGTGGTGGTCGCACGGGCGGGGCCAAAGGCGCGGTGGGGGCCAACGGGTCCAATGGCGGCTTCGGTGGCGGCGGTGGTGGTGGTGGCGGTGGGTCCACCCCTTACGGAGTGTATATTTCCCCGGTGGGAGGAAGGGGCGGATATGGCGGCGGTGGCGGCGGCAGTCGTTTTTGGGAGATTCCGTTTGCACCCGATGACCAAGGTGGCGCCCGGGGTGGCTGGGGCGGTGGATCGGGAGGAACCTTTCAAGGGGATGGCCGGGGTAACGCTTGGGGAGGCTCCGGCGGCGGTGGCGCCGGTCTGGGCGGAGCGATTTTTGTGCAAGAGGGCGGCGTGCTCACGTTGGCGGGCGGGCTTTCGATCCGGGAAAACTCGGCCGTGGGCGGCCTCACTACGTGGAATGCCATCATGGCCCGAGGGACCGACGGCATCGGCGCGGGCAACGGGGTGTTCATGCAGGGTAACGGCATCCTGACCTTTGACAGCGCGGCGGATCAGGTGGTGAACGACACCATCGCGGACGAGGCAGGCACGCGAAGCGGAGGCTCTTGGGCTATTTTCAAGCAAGGTGCCGGCAGCCTGACCCTTGCCGGGGCGCATACGTATACGGGCGACACCGTCGTGCTGGGCGGCCGCCTCGTGCTGGCCGGCTCGCTGAACAGCGCCATCAGTAACTTCGCGACTTTCGCGCCTCGGGGCAATGTGAGCACGTCGCGAACCTACTCCCAGAATTCCACCGGCACCCTTCAGGTCCGCCTTGGCGCCGGCATGGTGGACCGGATCAATGCCGCCAGCGCCACCTTGGCCGGCGCGCTTGAGATCAGCACCGAGGCCGTGCCGGCGCCCGGCACCTACGTGCCCATCGTGGCCAGCGGCGCGCTCACCGGCACCTTTGCCGGCCTGCCCAATGGCTCGGAATTTTCCGTGGGGCCGGACCGCATCCGCATCAACTACACCGCGAACGCCGTCATCCTCACCGTTTTCGCCCGCGAGCCCCGCATCGCGGTGGCCCAGCCGCTCGGCAACGCCATCCCGCCCGGCGGCGTGACCGACATCGGCGGCGCCTTCCCCGCCACCACCGCGTCTAAGACGATCTACGTGACCAACGTGGGCGTCCAGGCGCTCTCCTTCCTAAGCCTCGGGAGCAGCTCGCCCGAATTCACCTTCAACCAACTCGCGGGCGTTTTTAACGGCCAAGTTCAGCCCGGAGGGGTCGCGACCTTTGTCGTAACCTTCGCCCCCGCCGGACCGGGTGTGCGCAGCGGCACGATCAGCATCGGCACCGATGATCCCACCCGCCCGCTCTTCACTTTTACCGTGCGCGGCAGCGTGCTCGCACCCACCTTCAATGCCGCCGCCACGGCAGGGCTGCCCATCGCCGTCGGCTCGGGTCCGGTCGATCTCGCCGCGCTCACCGGCGCCTCGCCGGCGGGCGGCGTCTTTAGCGGGCCCGGCGTAAGCGGCGGTTTGTTTAACCCCACCGCCGCAGGCCCGGGCGTGCACGTCATCACCTACACCGCCCTGGGGGCGTCGACGACGTTTCAGGTCAATAACGGCGGCAGCCTCGTGCTGGAGGAGAACGGCGGCGACTTCGCCCCGGGCAACCTCGCCCCGGCCGGCGTCGCCTTCGCCAAAGACACCCTGCCCGGCTACGCAGCCCACGCCGTCGCCCACCTCAACGACGGGCTCCATGGCAACGCCCACAGTTGGATCAACAACTCGGCCGACTCCTTCGCCGGCGTGAGCCTCGGCGTCACGCCGGTGGCGATCAACCGCATCGCCTTCGGCCGCGACAACACCGGCGAGTTCACCGATCGCGCCGCCGATCTCTACACCCTGCAATACACCACCGTGCCCAATCCCAACGATGCCACCGCTTACTGGGTGACGCTCGGCCAGGTGGACCTCCGGTCTGGCACCGCCTTGGCCAATCCGAGCCGGCGTCAAGTTTTCTCCTTCCCCACGGTCGCCGCCACAGGCGTGCGCATCCTCACCGCCGCCAACGGCACGGCGATCGACGAGATCGAGGTTTACCCCGCCGAGGGCGTCGCGATTTCGGGGCCCTTCACCCTGCGGCAAGAGGGTGGCAACCTCGCGCCCGGCAACCTCGTGCGCGCCCCGGGCGCCTCCGTGTTTGGCAAGGACGAGTTTGGCGGCATCCACCAGATCGCCAAGGTGGGCGACGGCCTGTATGGCAACGCCTCGAGCTGGATCGGCGCCTCGGGCTTCAGCTTCGTCGGCGTAGCCTTCGGCCAGTCCACGACCTTCAGCCAGATCGCCTTCGGTCGCGACAACACGGGCGTCTACGCCGACCGCGCGGTGGGGCGCTACATCGTGCAAATCACCTCCGTGGCCAATCCAGGACCGGCCACGCCCGTGTCGGAGTGGACCATGCTGGGCACGATCCGTTACGAAAACATCGCGGCGCCGGGCTTCGCCAAGCCGGCCCTGCGGCACCGCTTCAGCTTCCCGCCCGTCACCGCCACCGGGCTGCGCGTGATCGCGGTGGAAAACGGGCTCGCGATCGACGAGCTGGAGGTATTCGCCACCGGCCAGCCGCGCTTGTCGGTCTCCGACCAAGGCACGCCTCTCGCGACCGGCGAAGGCTGGGCGATCAATCTGCCTCCGCCCTCCGCGGGCACCACTGTGCAACGCACGTTGACGATTACCAATACGGGCAGCGATCCGCTCAACTTGGGCACGCCGACTCTCGCCGGGCTCGACGCCGGCTCCTTTACGCTGACCGCCGTGCCGCCCGCCGTTCTGGCGCCCGGGGCAAGCGCCCCGCTGACCGTGACGGTCGCGCTCGGCGGTCTCGGCTCCACCCGCGTGGCGACCTTGAGCCTGCCGAACGACGCCCCGGATCAGCCCGGGCGCGAGATTCTGGTCAGCGCGACCGTGCAGCCCAACGCGGCGCCCCGCTTCGATGTGCCGGCGACCCTTACGGTCGAGCGTGTCTCGTTGCTCACCATGCCGGGCTTTGCGAGCAACATCACCGTCGGCGCCGCGTGGGAGAGCGCCCAGAGCCTACGCTTCCGCGTCACCACCGACCGGCCGGGTCTGTTCTCCACCCAGCCCGCGCTCTCGCCCGACGGCACGCTCACCCTGGCGTGTTCCGGCCTCTCGGGCATAAGCTCGGCCACCGTCACGGTGGTTGCGCAGGACGACGGCGGTGTGGCCGCGGGCGGTAGCGATACCAGCGCGCCGCGCATCTTCGTCGTCACCTTCGCGCCCAGGCCTCACGACGGTGTGGAGCTTCTGGAGAGTGGAGGCACATCCAGCCCGGGCAACCTCGCCCGCGAAAGCACGTTTGTGATCCAGAATAACTCCGACGTGAGCATCGTTCCGCCCTCTGCTTCTTTTCTGAACGATGGCATTTACGGCGAGTCGGGCGGTTGGAAGTTCCCGTCTTCCTTGATTTCGGTCTATGTCATCCTTCCGCGGCCAACGCTTATCGACCGTCTGGCGATCAGTTCGGATAACACCGGAGCAAACGGAGAGCGGGTGACATCCGATCTGCTCGGGATATTCTATTCCGCGGATCCTGGCGCCATGGAGACGGGTGTTTCCACGCCGCTGGCATATCTGGAGTTACAAGATCCGCTGTTCGGACCCGAATCGCAAAAGCGCAAGCTCCTCCGGTTTCCTCCGGTCGTCGCCTCGGTTCTCTTTTTCGATTATCAACCGAATGAGTTTCCCAACATGATGATCGACGAGATCGAGGTCTACGCCGCGCCCGTGGGCCGGGATCGTTGGCGGATGGAGTCGTTTGGCACCGTGGCGCCCAGCGGCCCTGCGGCGGATGGCGCCGATCCGGACGGCGACGGTCTGCCCAACCTCGTCGAATACGCGCTCGACCTGAACCCCATCGCGGCGGCCCGGGCGGGCGCGCGGCTCGCGGTGGACAGATCGGGCGACCATCTGGAGATGCGTTTCCTGCGCGCCCGCGACGATGTCGTCTACGAGGTCCAGGCGAGCAACGACCTGGTCGAGTGGACGACGATCGCGCGCAATCCCGGCGCGGTCGGAGCCACCGTGGTCGTGACCGACACCGAGCCTGCATCCGCGCAGTCACGACGTTTCCTGCGACTCAAGGTGAGTCCCTGAAAACGCGAGGCGGCGGGGCAGGTGATTTTGGTCTGTGAATGGGGGCGGGGTGTGTGCTTGGTAGGACGCTTTTCACCACACATCCCACTCCATCCATGAAGGTTCTTGGCATCGATATCGGCGGGTCGTCGTTGAAGGGCGCTCCCGTGGACACGAAGACGGGCGAGTTGCTGGCGGAGCGCCACCGCATCGACACGCCGGCGCGGCTGACGCCGGAGGAGATGGGCGCGGCGATCGCGCGCATGGCGGCGCATTTCGACTGGAAGGGCCCGATCGGGGTGGGTTTCCCCGGCGTGGTGCAGGGGCGCGTGGTGCGGACCTCGGCCAACCTGCATCCGGGCTTTATCGGGCTGGATGCGGTGGAGGTGTTCGAGCGCGCGGCGGGCGCGGAGGTGAGCCTGGTGAACGACGCGGACGCGGCGGGCCTGGCGGAGGCGACCTTCGGGGCGGGGCGCGGGGTGCAGGGGGCGGTGTTGCTGCTGACCTTCGGCACCGGAGTGGGCTCGGCGCTCTTCGTGGATGGTATCCTTTATCCGAATACAGAGTTCGGCCATGTGAAGCGCGACGGCGAGTCGTGGGAGAGATTCGTGTCGGGCGCGGCCAAGGAACGGCGCGGGCTGGACTACGCGGCGTGGGCGGGCGACGTGAGCACCTACCTGAATGTGTTGGAGGATCTGGTGTGGCCGGATCTCATCATTGCGGGCGGCGGCATCAGCGCGGACCATGCGAAGTGGTTTCCGCACCTGAAGATCCGTTCGCGGATCGTGGCGGCGGAGTTTTTGAACGAGGCGGGTCTGGTGGGGGCGGCCCTGCACGCGGCGCGGGCCCTGTAGGGCGGGGGACATGGGCGCGCCGGTGTTGATCGCGGGGCAGGGTCTGGCGGGGACCCTGTTGGCGTGGGCGTGCGAGCGGGCGGGGAGAGAGTTTGTGATTTATGACGCGGGGCACGCGGAGGCGGCCTCGCGCGTCGGCGCGGGGCTGGTCAATCCGGTGACGGGGGAGCGGTGGGTGGCGGCGCCGGGCTGGGCGGAGAAGGCGGCGGAGGCGCGGGCGGAACTGGCGGGGCTGGAGCGGGCGTGGGGCGCGAGATTCGTATCCGATCTGCGGATACGGCGGGAGTGGCGGAGCGAGGAGGAGGGCGCGCGGGTGCGGGCGAAGGTGGAGCGGGGCGAGTTGTCGCCCTGGGTGGAGCCGGCGGGGCTGGAGGCGGGGGCGGCGTGGATAGAGGGCGCCTGGCGCGTGGACCTGCCGGGCCTGATCGCCGCGGGGCGGACGCGCTGGCTCGGGCAGGGGCGGCTGCGGGAGCGACGGCTGGAGCCGGACGAGGCGGCGGCGTGGCGCGGGCCGGTGGTGTGGTGCACGGGCGCGGCGGAGACGCGCGTGGCGGGGCTGAGGCCGGTGGGCGGAGAGACGCTCGAGATCGAGGCGGAGCTGCCGCCCGGGGTGGTGCGGCACGATGGCGTGTGGGTATTGCCGGTGGGTCCGGGGCGGGCGTGGGCGGGGGCGAGTTTCGTGCGGGAGGAGGCGGAGCGGGCGGCGCGGCGCGAGGAACTGCGGGCGAGCGTGGCGCGCCAGTTGGCGGGGGTGGCGTGGCGGGAGACGGCGGTGCTGGCTGGCCGCCGCATGAGCACGCCGGACCGGACACCGCGAAGCGGCTGGCTGCCGGGCCGGGAGGGACGCGAGGGCGTGTTTAACGGCCTCGGCTCGAAGGGGGCGCTGTGGGCGCCGGGGCTGGCGCGCGCATGGGCGGAGCGGCTGACCTAGGTGGCGACGGGCCCGGCGATGGCGTCGAGGCGGGCGAGGACCTCGGGGGTGAGGCGGGGCAGGACATCGAGGGCGCCGAGGTTTTCCCGGAGCTGCTCGGGGCGGGAGGCGCCGAGGATGACGGTGCTGACGCGGGGATTGGCCAGGCACCAGGCGACGGCGAGGCGGGGCAGGGTGGTGTCGAGTTCGGCGGCGATCGCGGCGAGGGCGGGGACGCGGGCGAGTTTATCGGCCTGGTCGGTGGTGACGCGGTCGCGCAGCCATTCGAGGCCTTTGACGGTGAGGCGGGAGTCGGCGGGGACGCCGGCGTTGTATTTGCCGGTGAGAAGGCCGGAGGCGAGGGGCGACCAGATGGTGGTGCCGAGGCCGGGCTCGGCGTCGTAGAGCGGGGCGTATTCGCGTTCCACGCGCTCGCGGTGGAAGAGGTTGTATTGAGGCTGCTCGACTACGGGGGCGTGGAGGTTGTGGCGGGCGCAGACCTCGCGCGCGGCCTGGATCTCGGCGGCGCTCCACTCGCTGGTGCCCCAGTAGAGGACTTTGCCCTGGGCGATGAGATCGTGCATGGCGCGGCAGGTCTCGGCCACGGGCGTGGTGGGATCGGGGCGGTGACAGAAGAAGAGGTCGAGATGCTCGACCTGAAGGCGGCGAAGGGCGGCGTGACAGGCCTCAGTGACGTGCTTGCGGGAGAGGCCGCGGCCGTTGGGGCCCTTGTAGTCGTCGCCGAAGAAGACCTTGCTGGAGACGAGGTAGGAGGCGCGGGGCCAGCGGGCGTCGTGGAGGATGCGGCCCATGACGAGCTCGGCGCGGCCGTCGGCGTAGCCCTCGGCGTTGTCGAAGAAGTTCACGCCGCCGTCGTAGGCGGCGTGGAGGAGGGTGCGGGCGGTGTCGTCGGCGATCTGGTTGCCGAAGGTCACCCAGGCGCCGAAGGAGAGGGCGGAGACTTGCAGGCCGGTCTGGCCGAGGCGGCGGTGGAGCATGCTCATGGCAGGAGGAAAACAGGGCGGGCGCGGAATGACGAATGCGGAAACGGAAAAACCGTGAGCGAGGGGCGGTGTGAGGGCTGGCCTGAGGCCGTGGTTTTTGTTTCGATACAGGCTTACCCCCAACATGTCCCCCCGTCTGTCGTCTCTTTCCGGTCGCGTTTTGGTTTGCGCGGCGCTGCTCGGCCTCGCGGCCGGGGCGGCGCGGGCGCAGCGGGGA
>JALOTV010000104.1 GCA_025457685.1 Opitutaceae bacterium | reverse complement strand
TCATCGCCACCGTGGCCGACATGCTCGATCAGGAACGTCCGCGCGCGCACTGGAGCGTGTTTGTGGTCGAGGAGATTTCCAAATACTGCGCCATCGCCTTCGACGAAAACCAGACGACCTGGAACTCCCCGTGGAAAACGCTCGGGCTCTACGCCGCCTGGCGCGAGTCCGCCGTGCACGACTGCAATCCGGAGGCGTTCGGTCTCGCCGGTTTTCGCGCCTTCGTTGCCGCGCTGCCGGAAGATGCCGATGCTTGCATCGCGCACTGCATAAAGCTGCTCGATCCGCAAAGCGTCCCGCTTCCGGACTTCCTCCACCGTGAGCTTTCCACCATCGCGGGCTGGGCCGGCCACGTGCAATACCACGTGCGCGAAGACGCCATGCGCGGCAAAGCTAACTCCGCGCTTCGCGAGCTCCTTGCGCTGAGGCTCGCCTACGATTCCGCGCTTTACCAAGCCTTCGCTCGCGATGGCGTTTTCCGCGCCGCGTGGCGCCACCAGCGCGCGCCCGCGCCCGACGTTGAAAAGCTCCACGCCCTCGTGCGCTGGCAAATCGCCTACGAACTGGGCTTCCAGACCGATCTCGCGCTGCGCCTCGCCGCCTCTCCCGCCGGCCGCCGCGCTCAACGGCCCGCAGCCCAGGCCGTTTTCTGCATAGACGTGCGCTCCGAAATTTTCCGCCGGCACCTTGAGGCCGCTTGGCCCGCCGCCCAGACCTTGGGCTTCGCCGGATTCTTCGGTTTTCCTGTCGCCCACCGTTCCGCGGGCGCGCCCTCCATCGCGTCGCGCTGCCCGGTCCTTCTGGTGCCGCCGGTGCAGACATGCGACGCACTGCCCGAGGCCGGAGCCCTCGCCGCTGACACCGCGCGGCGCGAGGCGGGTGCCTGGAAGGCATTCCAAAACTCGGCCGTCTCTTGTTTCTCCTTCGTCGAGACGGCAGGTATCGCCTTCAGCGCAGCCCTCGCCAAATCCGCCCGCCAATCCTCGACCGCCCCGTCCTGCTCGCGCGTCGCGCCGGATTTTGCCGACGCCTCGCCCGCCACCCGTGCCACCCTGGCGGAGGGTGCCCTGCGCAACATGAGCTTGGTGGAAAACTTCGCCCGGCTCGTGCTCATCTGCGGCCACGGCAGCCAGAGCGCCAACAACCCCTACGCCTCCGCCCTCGACTGCGGTGCCTGCGGAGGCCACGCGGGCGACGTCAACGCCCGGCTCGCCGCCGCCACGTTGAACGATCCCGCCGTGCGCACCGAGCTCAGGACCCGGGGCATCGCCATCCCGGCCGATACCGTATTCATCGCCGGACTACACAACACCGGCACCGACGAGGTCTCGCTCTACGAAATGGACAAGGTTCCAGGCACCCACCTCGCCGATCTGGTCAACCTTCGCATGTCCCTTGCCCGCGCGGGCGCGGCCACCCGTCGTGAGCGCGCCGCCTCGCTCGGTCTCTCCGGCCTGCCGGACGACAAGATCGACGCCGCCGTCGCCTCCCGCACCTCCGACATCTCCCAAGTCCGCCCCGAGTGGGGCCTGGCCAACAACGCCGCCCTCGTCGCCGCGCCCCGTGGTCGCACCGCCGGCCTCAAGCTCGATGGACGCGTGTTTTTGCACGACTACGACGCCTCGCTCGATCCGGAGAACAAGGTCCTCACGCTCATCCTCTGCGCGCCCGTCGTGGTCGCGAGCTGGATCAACCTCCAATACTACGCCTCCCGCGTCGACCCCGTCCGCTACGGCGCGGGCAACAAGGTGCTCCACCATGTGGTCGGCGGCCTCGGCGTGATGGAAGGCAACTCGGGCGACCTCCGCGTGGGGCTGCCGATTCAGTCCATCCATGACGGCGAAAAGTTTGTGCACGAACCGCGCCGGCTCACGGTTTACATAGACGTAGCCCCTTCGCGCATCGACGCCGTCCTAGACGCCCAGCCCGCGGTCAAGCAGCTCTTCGACCACGGCTGGATTCACCTCGTGGCCCTCCAAGGCACCGACGCATATCGCCGCACCGCCAAGGGCTGGCGAAAAATCATCGCCCCCTGATCAAGGGCCCGAGCCGTGCCGGTGCCGCATGTGCGTCGCCCCACGGCGACGGACTGCGTTTCGTCCTGACAAACGCACCAAAGGTTCGCGATATGGATGAGCCCTTAGCCGTCCATGACGCCATCCCTACCCCGCTCCGCCTGGATAGATTACCTGCTCCGCGTCGCCCAGCCGCCGCTCGCCTCCTTGGCGGCGGGACGTTTCCGCGCTGAATTTCCCGTCCAAGCCCGCCCCGAAAAAGCCGCCGATCGGGCAAAGTATACCCACCTCGAAGCCCTCGGTCGCACCCTCGCCGGGATAGCGCCGTGGCTCGAGCTTACCCACACGCCCGCCGAGGAGGTCGAGTGCCAGGCCAGGCTCCGGGCCTTGGCCACCGGCGCCATCGCACAGGCGCTCGATCCCGCTTCGCCCGATGCGATTGATTTCACCGCCGGCGGCCAGTGCTTGGTCGATGCCGCCTTCCTCGCACACGCTCTTCTCCGCGCCCCCGAAACGCTCTTTAACGCCCTTGATACAACGAGTCGGGACCGCCTGATCGCGGCCTTGCGCGCGACGCGCATGCACACGCCCGGCACCAACAACTGGCTCTTGTTTTCCGCCATGGTCGAGGCCGCTTTGCTTCGCTTCACCGGCGAGGCCGACTTCATGCGCATCGACTATGCGATACGCCAACACGAGCAGTGGTATAAGGGCGATGGCATCTACGGGGACGGCGCCGACTTCCACTGGGATTATTACAACAGCTTCGTCATCCAGCCCATGCTGCTCGACGTCGCCGAGACGGCCGACGCCGTTTCCGACCGCTGGCGGGCGCTTTTGCCGGCCATACGTCGGCGCGCCCTGCGCCACGCCGCCGTGCTGGAGCGTCTCGTCGGCTCCGACGGCAGTTTCCCCCCGATCGGCCGATCCATCGCCTACCGTTGCGGAGCCTTTCAACACCTTGCCCAGATGGCGCTTCGCCGGGAATTGCCCGAAGGCCTCGCTCCGGCCGCCGTTCGCGGCGCGCTGGGCGCGGTCATCCACCGCACGCTGTCGGCCCCCGGCACCTTCGACGCCGGCGGTTGGTTGCGCATCGGACTGGCGGGAGACCAACCAGACCTCGCCGAGGCTTATATCAGCACCGGTAGCCTCTACCTTTGCTCGACCGCCTTTCTCCCGCTGGGACTGCCGGCCGACGATCCGTTCTGGTCTTCGCCGGACACGCCGTGGACGAGCGTCCGCGTCTGGCGCGGCGAAGATATGCCCGCCGATCGCGCCCTCTACGCCTGAGCCTCCGGCGCGATGCACCGCACTCCGGCTTTCCTTCGCGGCGATTACCCTTTTTCGTCCTAGCCTCACGCACCGCCCATGCCTCCTCCCACCGATCGCACCTGGCTCTGGTTCGCCGCCGCCTGCTACCTTGTCGGGGCCGTGCTCGGTCTCGTCGCGCTGCTACGCGAGCGCCGCCATTCCCGCGCCGCGATGTATCTCATCCTTGCCTCGGGTTTCACCTTTCAGACCTTTGGCCTCTATCTGCGCGGTCTGGCCGTCGGGGGTTGCCCGCTGGGCAATACCTTCGAGCTGGTGCAGTTCACGGCATGGTCCGCCGCCACGCTCTATCTCTGCGTGGGCGCCGCCTTTCGCCTCAGCCTCCTGGGTTTCGGCACCGCCGCGCTGGCCGCCGGACTCACCGTCGTCTCCCTGCTCATGCCGTCCTGGGACGCCGCCCTGCGGAAAAACATTTTCGGCGGCAACGCCTGGATCGAATTCCACGCCGCGCTCGCCCTCTTCAGCTACGGAGTCTTCGGCCTGCTCTGCCTCGTGGCGCTCATGTATTGGCTGCGCGACTACGGGCTTAAGCGCAAGCTGCTCGGCGGCGTCTTCGGCCTCCTGCCGTCCATCCGCGACCTCGATCACATCAGCCTGCGCCTGCTCGCCACCGGTGTCACCTTGCTCGCCGGCTCGCTCGCCGTCGGCTCCGTGTGGTGGCTGCGCGAACCCGCCTCGGTGCACCTGCCCAAGCTCCTCGCCACCGTTTCCGTCTTTGCGGCCTACACCCTCGCCCTCATTCTGCGCCTGCGCGGAATCCTAGTGGGGCGCCGCCTCGCCCTCGCCTGCGCCGGTCTCTTCGTCGCCGCCCTGCTCTCCATCGTGCCGGTGGACGCCAGCCGCCAGGCCGCCCCCGCCAGCCCGGAGACCGCCGCGCCATGAGTTCGCCAGGTCCCCTTCTTTTTCACGTCGGTGCCAGCCACCAACGCGCCCCGCTCGAGCTTCGCGAAAAAATCGCTCTTCCACCCGAGCGCGCCGCCGCGCTGCATGAACGGCTCGCCGCCTCCGGCCTGGCCGAGCTGGCCCTGCTCAACACCTGCAATCGAGTCGAATTCTACGGCGTCGCCGCCACACCCGCCGACATCGAGGCCCTCGATGCCGCGTTCTGCGCCGTCACCGGGCTCTCCGCCGACGCCTATGCCGGCATCCGCGCCCACGCCGCCGGGCCCGACGCGATCCGCCATCTCGCCTCAGTGGCCGCCGGGCTCGAATCCCAACTTCTCGGCGAAAACGAGATCTTCGGGCAGGTCAAAGACGCCTATGCCTCCGCGCAGGCCTCGGGCCGCGTCGGCCCCGTGCTCAACCGCGTGTTTCAAAAAGCCTTCCAAGCCGCCAAACACGTCCGCACCCACACCGCCATCAGCGAGGGCCAGGTCAGCGTGGCCAACGTGGCAGTGGAGCTGGCGTTGACCATTTTCGGCGACCTCGAGTCCAGCCGCGTCCTCCTTCTCGGCGCCGGCGACATCGGCGAAAAAACCGCCAAGGCCTTCAAATCCCGCGGCGCGCGCGCCCTCACCGTCGCCAGCCGCACCCCCGAGCGCGCCCTCGCCCTCGCCCGCACCCTCGACGCCACCGCCCTGCCCTTCGAGCACTTCAGCCGCCACCTCGGCGACTACGATATCCTCGTCTCCGCCACCTCCGCCCCAGGCTCCATTGTGCACGCCTCCGACATCGCAGCCTCCCGAGCCAAACGACGCGGCGCGCCGCTCCTCCTCCTCGATCTCGCGCTTCCCCGCGACATCGACGCCGAGGCCGCGCACCAGGAAAACGTCTACCTCTACAACCTCGACGACCTCGCCCAGATCGCCGCCCGCAACCTCGCCGCCCGTGAGGCCGAGGTCGCCCGCGCCCGCGCCCTCATCGCCGAAAAGGCCGATGCCATCTGGCAACAAATCGTCTCCCGTCACGGCGCGTAAGCGTGGCCCAAGGGTCGCAACGGCAAAAAGCCACCACCCAGCCTCCGACCAGTGCGCCGCCGATGCGCGCGCGCCTAAGGCGATGCCACGTCGAGGCGCGTGTCGCCGTTCGCCTCGCGCCCGAGCCGCCACTCCGTCTCGGTGATTTTCTCCAAAAACGCCTCGTCGTGGCTCACCAGCAGCAGCGCGCAGGGGCAATCCGCGAGCGCCTGCTCCAGGCACAGGATGCCGGGCAGATCCATGTGGTTGGTCGGCTCGTCCATCACGATGAGGTGAGGGCCGCGGACGATGCCGATCGCGAGCAGGAGTTTCCGCACTTCCCCCGGACTGGGCAGCGCGCTCTCCAACAACCGCGCAGGGCGCGAGCCCAGCCGGCTGATCGTCGTCATCACCCGCCCCATCTCGTCGTTCGGCAGGCGCTTGATCTCCTCGAGCAGGGCGCGCGATTCCTCCGCCGAGATCTCCTGCGGCACGCTCACCAGTTTCTCCGGCGGCACCCGCAGATGCCCGAGCACGTGGCGGATCAGCGTGCTCTTGCCGAGTCCGTTGTCGCCCGTGATCGCGATGCGGCTCGTTCCGCCGATTTCGAGTTCGGGAAACACCAGTCGCCGCCCGCCGCCCAGCGGCAGCTCGCCCGCCGGCAGCCGCAGCAGAAAATCGCGCGGCATGAACGACGCGCCATCCACCCAGATGCCGGTCTCGTAGCGCTTCTTCACCGAGATGTCCGCGCGCTGCGCGGCGACCTTGCCCGCGCGTTGCTTCATCTGCGCCACCTGCTTGCCGGCGTAGGCGTCCTTGCCGCTCATCTTGGCCAGGTTTCGCTGCGCCCGCCCGTCGTGGTCGTGCGCCGGGATCTTGATCTGCTTGGATCCGCGTGACGCCGCCGCCTTCTGGTCCGCCAGCACGCGCCGCCGTTGCGCCTCGTCGCGTATGCGCTGCTCGGTGCGCTTGAGGGCATCGTTCGCGTTTCTCGCCGCCGTCTCCTCGTTTTCCTGCTGCGCCAGCGCCTCCGTCACCCCGCCCGGCCGCAACACCGCCTCGGGCGGATCGATCAGCAGACAGCGCACGCACAATTCATCCAACAGCGCCCGGTCGTGGCTCACCAGCAAGCCGACACCGGTAAACTCCTCCAGCGCCAGCACGAGCAGGCGGCGCGCCTCCGCGTCGATGTGGTTGCTCGGTTCGTCGAGCGCCAGCACCGCCGGCTCGCGCCAAAGCGCCACCGCGATCTGCGCGCGTTTCCGCTCGCCGTGGCTGAGCGTGTCCCACCGCTCCGGCCAGTCGTCGCCCACCCGCAGCCGAGCCTTCAGCACGCCCGCATCCGGCGCCCAGATGAAGTCCTCGAACATTTCCGGCGGCGCGTCCGTGCGCTGCGCCACATAGAGCGCGAGCCCTTGGCGGCGCACCGATCCGCCCTGCGCCGCGAGTTCGCCCACCGCGACGCGCAGCAGGGTCGTTTTGCCCGCCCCGTTGGGCCCGACCACGCCCGTCCAGCCCGGAGTAAACTCCACCGAAAGTTCGGTGAACAGCGGCGTGGTCATGCCCGGATGGGCAAACTCCACCGAATCAAAAGCCAACTGCGCGAAAGCCATGCCGCCACCCTGCCCGCCCCACCCCGCCGCGCGCAATGCCGCGCTTGCTAGCGTCCGTTTCCGCGCGCGAAAGCCGCCTCGAGCCGCGCCCGCTCCGCCGCCGTGATGGGCAACACCGATCCATGCCGAAACTTGAAGGGAAACGCGAACCCCGCCCCCGGCTCGAAACGCCCGCCCGCCAGCTCCGTCGCTACGAAGGGTTTGTAGCCTTCGCCCGCCGCGTAGTGATCGAGGATCAGGCACCACGCCGCGCCGCGCCCGTCCGCCGACGCCGGCACACGGTAGCACTGCGGGCCTTCGTAGCCGACCAGCTTGGCGAGCGAAAATTCGGGCACTTCACGCCACGGCCCGCCCAGTCGCTCCGCCGTCTCGAGCGTGATCGCCTTGTGCTTCTCGTCCTTGGAAAACCGGTGGTAACGCCCGCCTTCTCGCACGATGGTGGTGTCGATCACCGTGGTCTCTTTTTCGATGTAGAGAAAGGGCGCGCCGAAGGTCGCAAAATCCTTCGTCCGTGCCGCCCAGATGCGGTGTTTGGCAAAATCATCCCGCCCCGTGGTCGAGGCCCAGAATACCAGATATTCGCCCGCCTCCTCGTCGTAGATCGCCTCCGGCGCCCACGCGCAGCCGGCATCCTCCGGCGCCACCTCCACGCGGCGCGGCCCGGACCAGTTCACCAGGTCCTCCGAGCGCCACACCAGGATGGCGCGACTGCCCGCCCGCACCGCGCGCGACCAGTCGGGGTTTAGGTTAATCGAAAGGTCCGTCGCGATGAGGAAAAAACCGCGCCCGTCATGGGCCCGAAGCACGAAGGGATCGCGCACCCCGCGTTCGCCGAGCGCGCTTTCGAGCACGGGCTCCGCGCCGTTCAGCGCCGTCCAGGCCCGCCCGTCCGCGCTGGTCGCGAAATACACCTGCTCGGTGCGCGGCGTCTGCTCGCCCTTGAAGGTCACGAACAAAAACCCGCCGTCCGCCGCCTCCCCAGCCTTGGCCTTCGCCTCGGCCGCCAGCACCGCCGCCGTGATCGGCTCGCCCACGTCCCCCTCGACAAACGCCGGCCGCCACGGATCCACCGGCAGGATGCGCCCGTCCTCTGCAAACTCCATGCGCGCGAGGCAGGTCTCGCGCTGATAACCGCCGCCCACCGGGATGGCGTGGCGGTGGTAGGCCATATACCAACGGTCCGTGCCGGGCACGCGCACCACGCTGTGGTGGCCCGTGCCTTTCACGATGCCGCGCTTGGACAACACCAGCGCGCCCTCCGCAGGGATGCGCACCGGCCCGAGCGGCGAGTCCGCCACGCCGTAGGCCACGCGGTAGTCGTCGCTGCGCGCGTCGTCTACCGACCACATGAAATAATACCGCCCGCCACGTTTAAACACCACGACGCCTTCGCGAAAATCGACGACCGCGCCCGAGCTCGTGCCCGCGATGGGAATGTCGATCAGGTCACCCTCCACCCGCAGCATGTCGCGCGAGAGCCGCAGGGCGTTGGCCCGCTCGTAACCATTTCCCCAATACAGGTAGGCCTGCCCGTCGTCGTCGATGAAGGGATACGGATCTATCGGGTTGGTCGTCATGCGCGGGTCCGCCGCCCGGTCGAGCAGAGGCCGCCCGAGCGCGTCCTTGAAGGGGCCGGCCGGGTTGTCGCCCGTGGCCACGCCGATTTTCCCTTCCGCGCAAAAGTAGAAAAAGTAGGTCCCGTCGCGCTCGATGCAGTCCGGCGCCCAGGCCTTGATCTTCGCCCAGCTAAGCTCGTTGGCCACGTCGAGCACCATGCGCTCCTTTTTCCAGCGCACGAGGTCCTTGGACGACCACACCGAAAAGTCCGTCGTCATCCACTCGTGTTTATCCGAGGTCGGGTAGACGTAGTAGGTGTCGCCGAAGACACGGATGGACGGATCGGCGGTGAAGCCGTCGAGAATGGGTCGGGGTGGAAGCGGTTCGGACATGGCGAGGAGCGCGAGCGACAGACCCGCGCCCGCTCCGGCCACCAGCCGAGACCAGCGGGAGCGAATCGTGCCGTTCATCAGGGTTTTCCCGACAGCCCGTCACCTCGCCCCGCCGCGCTCAATCCGTCGCCTGCCGGCCAGTAAGATTTTGCCCGTCGTCCTTCGCCGCGGGCTGCGCGTGCTTTTGAAAAAACGCCACGATATGCCCGGTGGCCTCGCGCGGATACCGGTGGCCGCCGTCGTGCAAAAACACCGCCACCTCCGCCCCCAGCTTCGAGGGATAACTCGCGTATCCGGTCGCATGATCCCGGCGTGATTCGCAGCCGTTGAGCGCGAGCACCGCGTCGATCATGCGCGCCTGCCAGGCATACTTCACCAAGGGATCGCCCGGACTCCCGACGTAAAGGACCGGCTTCGGCGTCGCTTTTTCAAAACCGCGCGAGAGCAGCGAGGCCGAGGGCGCGAACGCGGCAAACGCGTCCCCACGCTCCGCCCACAGCAGATAGGTGAACGCGCCTCCGTTCGAGTGCCCGGTCGCATAACCCCTGAGCGGATCGACGCGCCCTTCCGCGAGCAAGGTGGCGAGCATGGCGTCAAAAAACCGCAGGTCGCGGTCGTCTTGCGCCCCTGCCCCGGCCTGCCACCCCGCGCGCTTGCCTTCCGGATCGGTGAGCTTGCCCGGCGTGGGCAGGCCCTGCGGATACACCACGATCGCTTCCGGCCACTCCGCATGGATCGCGAG